>JAIFMT010000033.1 GCA_020048295.1 Rhodoferax sp. | reverse complement strand
CGGCCTTGCCGGTTTGCAGCAGGGCGCGCATCTCGGCTGGGGCCATCCAGTTGTTGGTGGGGCCGGCGTTTTCTTTTTTCTCGCTGCAAATAAAGGTGCGGTCTTCGACGCGGGCCACATCGCTCGGGTCGCTGCAGGCCAGAAAACTGTTGGGACGCTTTTGCGGGTTGAGCTTCTTGAAGGTGCCGCCATCGACCAACAGCTGGCACAGGGTGGCGTATTCTTCTTCGGAGCCATCACACCAGTGAATGGCGGCGGGTTGGGTAAGTGCCGCCATTTCGGCTACCCATGCAATCAGTTTGGCATTTTTCACATAAGCCGGGGCGCTGGGTGGATTGACAGTTGCGTTCATTGAATCTCCTGGTTAAAAAAACAGTTGGGTAGCAGTGTGAACGGGCAAGCTGTCAGCGAACTGAACCTGCCGCAAACTTCACCATGTCAGGTAAACAAACATCGGTGACGGCATGCACGTCATGACCACTGCGCGGGTTGTTGGCAGCTGATGGCGGACGTGAATGCGGGTTTTTACTCATGCAAAAAAACCTGAACTGGTTTATTGAGGATTTGATTTTAACAAGCTGCGAAAAAAGAAACGCGCTATTTCAGACTGACTTGACCTAAAGCAAACCTAAAGGTGCGCCCACGACTTCAGCCAACCCGGCAAATTTTCAGCAAATTGGTGCCCCCTGGCGCGCCCATCGGTTCGCCGCAGGTGATGGCATACACGTCGCCGGTGGCCACAATGCAGCGCTTTTTGAGATCACCCTCAACCTGGGCCAGTGCGGTATCGCGGTCAGCACTGGTGTCGATCAGCAGTGGCCGAACGTTGCGGTACAGGGTCATCTTGCGCTGCGTGGCCACCTTGGCAGTCAGCGCGTAAATCGGCACCTGAATCAGGTGGCGACTCATCCACAACGGGGTCGAGCCACTGTCGGTCAGCGCCACAATCGCTTTGGCATCGAGGTGGTGCGCGGTAAATAGCGCGCCCATGGCGATCGTGTGATCAATGCGTGTGAAGGTTTTCCCCGAGAAGTCGCCATCGAGCTTGAAGTCACGACCGGACTCGGCAGCCAGGCAAATTTTGGCCATTTCAATGACAGTCTCCAACGGGTACTTACCAGCCGCCGTTTCCGCCGACAGCATCACCGCATCGGTGCCGTCAAGCACCGCGTTGGCCACATCGCTGACCTCGGCACGGGTGGGCACCGGGTTGGTGATCATCGATTCCATCATCTGCGTGGCGGTGATGACCACCCGATCGTGCTCACGCGCCAGCTTGATCATGCGTTTTTGCAGCGCCGGTACCAGCGCATTGCCAACCTCGACGGCCAGGTCACCGCGTGCCACCATGATGCCGTCGCTGGCCAGCAGGATTTCTTCGAGCTTGGGAATCGCCTCGGCGCGCTCGATCTTGGCAATCAGCCCGGGCTTGTGGCCATGCTGGGCTGCCACATTGCAGAGCTGGCGCGCCATTTCCATGTCAGTGGCGCTTTTCGGGAAACTCACCGCCACATAGTCGGCATCGAAGCTCATGGCGGTGCGGATGTCGTCCATGTCCTTGGCCGTCAGCGCCGGGGCACTCAGGCCACCACCTTGCTTGTTGATGCCCTTGTTGTTGGACAGCTCGCCGCCGAGTTTGACGGTGGTGTGAATCACCTCGCCCACCACCTCATCAACGGTGATGAGGATCAGACCGTCGTTGAGCAGCAGCACGTCACCGGTTTTGACTTCGCTAGGCAAAGCCTTGTAGTCCAGCCCAACACAGTTGACATCGCCGAGTTCGGTGCGCGCGGCATCCATCATGAAATGCTGGCCCGGCTCCAGAAAAATCTTGCCCTCGGCAAACTTTCCGACGCGGATTTTGGGGCCTTGCAAATCGGCCATGATGGCCACTTCGCGTCCGGCACGCGCCGCCGCCTCGCGCACCAGACGGGCACGGTCAATGTGGTCTTGCGCCTTGCCGTGGCTGAAGTTCAGGCGCACCACATTGACACCGGCTCGGATCATTTGCTCCAGCAGCGCGGGGTCGCTGGAAGCGGGGCCCAGGGTGGCAACAATTTTGGTAGCGCGACGAGACATGGATCAATCCTGTGAATAATAAAGTGTCGCGATTCTTACATGGAAGCCATGACACGGCCGCGACAGCCCCGGCAACGCCTCATGGGTGAAGCCGCTATTTGCCCAGCACCGGAAACAGCTTGATCAGGCCGTCGGACATCACCTCGACGGCCAGCGCCGCCAAAATCAGGCCCATTAGCCGCGTCATCACGTTGATGCCGGTTTTGCCCAGCACCCGGGCAATCGGCTGCGCCAGCGCAAAGCACAAGGCCGTGGCAAACGCCACCACCAGGCCGTAGCTCACCAGGGTGCCGAGCTGCCAGAAGGTCTTGGCTTTTTCGGCATAAATCACCACCGTGGACATGGTGGCCGGGCCGGTCAGCAGCGGAATGGTCAGCGGTACCACGGCAATGCTGGCGCGCGCTGCTGCATCGTGCATTTCTTCTGCATTGGATTTGGCTTCGGCCGGCTGGGCATTGAGCATGGCCAGTGCCGAAGTCAGCAGCAGCATGCCGCCACCGACCTGAAAGCTGGCCAGCGAGATACCAAAGAATTCCAGAATGTGCAAGCCCATCAGCGCACTGGTGGCAATCACCACAAAGGTGCTGAATGACGAAATCCAGATGGTGCGCCGGCGCTGCTCGGTTGAAAAATCCTGCGTGTAATGAATGAAAAACGGCACGATGGCCAACGGGTTGACGATGGCCAGCAGGGTGACAAGCGGTTTGAAGTCCATGTCCGGCATGTTAGCCGCAACGCACCCCGGCGACAGCACGGCTGCGGCCAGACCGGTTCAGCGCCAGGCAACGCGAAATTGCTTGTCGGTCCGGGAGGCACCCGCGGCGGTGAAAGTTAGCATCAGGCACCTTTTTCAACGCATGCAGTAGGAGCCCCCTATGAGTCACTTGATTGAACTGAGCGCAGCCGACGGGTTTTGCTTTCCGGTCTATGTGGCGCAGCCGCTTGGCCCGGCCAAAGCCGCCATCGTGGTGTTGCAGGAGATTTTTGGTGTCAACGCCCACATTCGCGCGGTGGCGGATGGTTTTGCTGCGCAGGGCTATCTGGCGCTGGCACCGGCGATTTTTCACCGCGTCCAGCCCGGGGTCGCGTTGGCCTACACGCCAGAGGATATTGCGGCCGGCGTGGCCCTGAAGGCACAGGTCGAAGCCTTGCCCGCGCCAGGTGCCTTGCAGGACATTCAGGCCTGCGTGGCGCACGCCAGCGCCGCCGTCACCTCGGGCAAGGTCGGTGTGGTGGGCTACTGCTGGGGTGGTTTGCTGGCCTGGCGCGCCGCCAGTGTGCTTGACCACATCACGGCGGCCGTGCCGTATTACGGGGGTGGCATGACGCAAGCGGCCGAGATGGCGCGCAGGCCCCAGGTGCCGGTGATGGCGCACTTTGCCCGCAACGACCACTCGATACCGCTGGCGGACACCCTGGCGTTTCAGGCGGCCCACCCTGAGGTGGAACTGCATCTGTACGAAGCCAGCCACGGCTTCAATTGCGACCACCGTGCTGCCTGGAACCCGGCGGCTGCAGCATTGGCACGCGAGCGCACGCTGACATTTTTTGCCCAGCAGCTGACCTGAACCGGGCAGCTTGCCCGCTGAGGCTGGCGGCCGGCCATGCAAGGGGCGACTGAATTTTATATAAGAAATAGGCCTCTAGCCCAATACCATCATGCGCTACCAGCTAGACAAAATATAGTAGTTTGAATACGACGCGGGCAAGCCGGTGCTGGCCTGTGCTGCGCCAAAAATTGCGCGGCACCTGAGGCTGCTGGCGCAGCTCTAGCGGCTGCTGCGTGTGAGGTAGCGCTTGCGCCAGAACACAAGCACCAAAGTCAGCGCCACCACCAGCATGGAGCCAATCGCCCACCACAGCCCACGCTGCTGGTGAATCAGCGGTAAAAACTCGAAATTCATGCCAAAAAACCCGGTGATCAGGTTCAGGGGCAGAAAAATCGCCGTCAGCACGGTCAGCGTGCGCATGATCTCGTTGGTGCGATGGCTTTGCGCGTTGAAGTGAATTTGCACCGCCGCCTCGGTGTTGCGTTCGAGCTGGTGGACGTGGTGCAGCACCCGCTCAATATGCTCCAGCACATCGCGGCTGCGCACCTGCAACAGGTCGTGTTCATGGCGGTTCAGGTGAATGTCCTCCTGGGGCCAGCTTTTCAGTGACTCAATCCAGTCCTGAATGGCGCTGCGCTGGTCTTCGCAGATTTCATCGAGCTGGTGCAGCGACTGGCGCGTGTCAAGCAAGGTCAGCCAGTTGGAGAAGCGGGTCTTGGGGTTGAGCAGCTCGGCCTGCCAGTGGTCAAGCTGGTGGCTGAGTTCGCGGCGCAAGGCCAGAAAGTCATCCACCACATGGTTGACGATGCGCAGCATCAGGTCAGCCGGGTGATTGGGCACGCCGCGGGCACCGGTGGAGCGGCTGTCGGGCGCGGCCAGCGCTTGATCAGTGCTGCGTTGGCCGCCACCAGCGGCCAGCAAGCGTTGGGAAAAACTGTCACGCAGCGAACTGCCCTGCGGATGAACCGACAGCAGCACCCGGTCAAACACCACAAAACCCACGGGGCTGGTGTCGATGCGCCGCAAGATGGGCGGGCCACCGCGCTTGGGCAACCCGGTGAGATGCGGTCCAGGCGGTGCGTCGGTTTGGCCTTCCGCCACGCTCAGGCGGCGAAACACCAGCAAGTCGTATTGCGAGGTGTAGTCGTAGCGCGAAGGCAACTGGGCATTGAGCAAGTCCGACACATGCAGGTCCACCAGCTGCAGGCTGCACAGCCGCTGCAGCGCAGCCTGAATGGGCTGTTGATATTGCTCAAACTCAGTGCGCGTGCAGCTTAGCCACAAATAACCCTGGGGCGGCAGGCGCAGCGCTGCCAGCGACTCGGGCAGGCTGAGCGAACTGTCCTCGCTGACGCTGAGGCCATGAATCGTGAAGAAGCGCATACGGATGGATTCGCAGTTTTTGGCTAAATTAGGCTGTAGCCCTTATTTATAAAGCGCTAGAAGCTATAATTTGCGTAGCAATCTGGCGGCCTCGCGGGCAAAGTAGGTGAGCACGCCATCGGCGCCAGCGCGCTTGAAGGCGAGCAGGCTCTCCAGCATCACCGCGTCGTGGTCGAGCCAGCCGTTTTGCGCTGCCGCCTTGAGCATGGCGTATTCGCCCGACACCTGGTAGGCAAAGGTGGGGATGCGGAATTCGTCCTTGACGCGGCGCACCACGTCCAGATAAGGCATGCCCGGCTTGACCATCACCATGTCGGCTCCTTCGGCAATGTCCATGGCCACCTCGCGCAGTGCTTCGTCGCTGTTGCCGGGGTCCATTTGATAGACCTTCTTGTTGCTTTTGCCCAGATTGCCGGCAGAGCCCACGGCATCGCGGAACGGGCCATAAAAGGCGCTGGCGTATTTGGCGCTGTAGGCCATGATCCGGGTGTGAACGAAGTGATGGGCTTCCAGCGCCTGCCGAATGGCACCGATGCGGCCGTCCATCATGTCGCTGGGGGCAACAATGTCGGCACCCGCGCCGGCCTGGGTCAGCGCCTGCTTCACCAGAATCTCGACCGTGGCATCGTTCATGATGTAGCCATCCTCCGACGGGCGCGGGTCAGGCAGGCCGTCTTGCCCATGGCTGGTGAAGGGGTCAAGCGCCACATCGCACATGATGCCTAAGCGCGGAAATTCCTTTTTCAGCGCCTGCACCACGGTTGGCACCAGGCCGTCGGGGTTCAAAGCCTCACGGCCATCGGCGGTTTTGAGTGAGGCATCGATCACCGGAAACAGTGCCATCACCGGGATGCCAAGGTTTACGCAATCCTCGGCCACCGGCAACAGCAAATCCAGGCTGAGGCGCTCCACCCCTGGCATCGAACTCACCGCCTGGCATTGCTGATGGCCATCGACCACAAACACCGGATAGATCAAGTCGCTGACAGTCAACTGGTTTTCGCGCACCAGTGCGCGGGTAAAGCTGTCACGGCGCAGCCGGCGGGGCCGGCCAAGAGGGTAAGGGGCGTAGGGTGTCATGTGGGAATCGCTTGTGTTGAAGTTTTCTGATCGTAAAGTCAAATATATTTTTGCAGCAGCTTGAAACCAGCAATATTTTTTGTTAAATTAGACCCCGGGCAGTTTACTGCCCCCCGCTTTTCCTCCCTGAGCGGGGCCTTGATGTGTGACAGCAAATAGGCTTACCACCCCAGCCCTTGTGCTGGGGTTTTTTTTGCCCGCTGTTTTTCAACGGCCGGCACATACCCGCGAGTGCCGCAGCACCAGTCTGGCTGACAGACAATGGCATATTTACCCTGCACGAATATCATGCTCTGGATCAAATCACTTCACATCGTCTTTATCGCCAGTTGGTTCGCCGGGCTGTTTTACTTGCCGCGCCTGTTTGTCAATTTGGCCATGGTGCCAGCGGGCTCTATGGCCGAGCGAGAACGCCTGCTGCTGATGTCTCGCAAACTGCTGCGCTTTATGACCATCATTGCCATTCCTGCGGTGGGCCTGGGGCTTTGGCTGTGGATTGGCTATGGCATCGGCTGGGGACCGGGCAACGGCTGGATGCACGCCAAACTGGCCTTGGTGGTGGTGGTCATCGGCTATCACCACGCGTGCAGCGTGATGCTGAAGAAGTTTGTCCGTGGCGAGCAGCGCCACAGCCATGTCTGGTACCGCTGGTTCAATGAAGCGCCGGTGATTTTGATGCTGCTCATCGTCATCCTGGTGGTGCTCAAACCGTTCTAATGCGCTGATGCCGCAGCACAAGACCTCCGCCTGGCCACTGGCGCTGGTGTATTTCGGGCTGATCGTCTATGCCAGCCTGTACCCGTTTGCCCACTGGCGCGACCAGGGTCTGGCCGCGTGGTTGTTTTTGCTGGCCCCATTGCCCAAATACTGGACCGGTTTTGATGTGGTTTCCAATGTGCTGGGCTACATGCCGCTGGGTTTTTTGCTGGCGTTGAGCGCGTTGCGCACCGGGCGCGAGCGATGGGCCTTGTCGTACGCGGTGCTCGCGGCAGCGGCGCTGTCGTTTTGCATGGAATCCTTGCAGATGCTGTTGCCCGACCGCGTGGCCTCCAATCTGGACCTGGCGCTCAATGTCGCCGGCGCTGCCCTGGGTGCGGTGACGGCGTGGAGCCTGGAAAAACTCGGCGTTCTGCAACGTTGGGGCCGGTTTCGTGCCAACTGGTTTGTCGAGGAGTCGCGCGGCGCATTGGTGCTGCTGGCCCTGTGGCCGCTGGCGTTGTTGTTTCCCACCGCCGTGCCGTTCGGATTGGGTCAGGTCGTGGAGCGGCTGGAACTGGCTGGCGCTGAGCTGCTGCAAAGCAGCCAGTTGGCAACGGCTTGGCTGCCGCTGGAAGGTATCGAATTGCAGGCAATGAGCCCTGGCGCGGCTTGGGTGTGCATGGTGCTGGGATTGCTGATTCCGGCGTTGCTGGGCTATTGCGTGATCGAACGAAGCGTCAAACGGGCCTGGCTACTGGTCTGGATTGCCGTCCTGGGACTGGGTGCAACCAGCTTGAGCGCGGCCTTGAGTTTCGGGCCCGAGCACACCTGGGTATGGCTGGCGACACCGGTAAGGGCCGCATCGGCCAGCGCGTTGCTAGTGGCTGCGGCCTTGCTTTGGCTGCCCCGGCGCGCCAGTGCGGCGCTGGCGGTGCTGGCTTTGGGTATCTATTTGAGCCTACTCAACCAGAGCGCGACCAGCCCTTATTTCGAGCAAACCCTGTTCCTGTGGGAACAGGGGCGCTTTATCCGCTTTCATGGCCTGGCGCAATGGCTGGGCTGGCTTTGGCCGTTTGCTGCGCTGGTCTATGTGCTGAGTTTTCTCTGGGACGGCGAGCCACAAACCTAAAATCCTTGCCATGAACTCTTCTTCCACTTTGAATCCAGCCGCTGAGGCTGACGCGCCGGTGCCGGCCAGCTATTTCCAGCGACATATCTTTTTTTGCCTGAACCAGCGCGACAACGGCGAGGCCTGCTGTGCGCAGTTCGACGCGACCGCTGCATTTGAGCGGTGCAAGTCGCAAGTTAAAGCCGCCGGTCTGGCCGGACCGGGTCAGGTGCGGGTCAACAAAGCGGGTTGTCTGGACCGTTGCGCTGCCGGTCCAGTGGCGGTGGTCTATCCGGAGGCTGTCTGGTACAGCTACCTGGACAGCAACGACATTGACGAGATCGTTGCCTCGCACCTGCACAACGGCCAGGTGGTGCAGCGCCTCCTGGTGCCGCCCCACCTTGGGCGATAAAATTTAAGTCTTTTCGTGCTCTAGCCCTTATGCAGTAAGCGCTAGCAGCTATCAATTTTCCAATATTCATCTAATGACCGCTTGCGCATCGCAGGCGAAAGAGATCCAATGAAAAAATTTTTAACGGCGTTATTTGCCGCCGCGTGTTTGTCGGCCACAGCGCAGACACCCCAGCCCCCTGAGGTCGCCGCCCGCTCGTATCTGCTGATGGACGTGACGGCGAATCAACTGCTGGCGCAAAAGGACATCGACATGCCGGTGGAGCCCGCATCGCTGACCAAGCTGATGACGGCCTACCTGGTGTTTGATGCGCTGCGCAACAAGAAAATCGACCTCAAACAAACCCTGCCGGTGAGCGAGCGCGCCTGGAAAATGCCCGGCTCGCGCATGTTCATTGACCCCAAAATGCAGGTGCCGGTGGAAGACCTGATCAAGGGCATGATCGTGCAAAGTGGCAACGATGCCACCATGGCGCTGGCTGAAGGCGTGGGCGGCAGCGCCGAGCGCTTCGTGCAACTGATGAACGACCAGGCCAAAGTGCTGGGCATGACATCCACCAGCTACAAGAACCCGGAAGGCCTGACCGAGCCCGGCCACACCACCACCGCGCGTGACCTGAGCGTGCTGGCAACCCGGTTGATGCGTGATTTTCCGGACTATGTGGGCTACTACGCCATTAAAAAATACCGCTACCCAGGCACGCCTGCGGCCAATGACAATAACCGCAACAGCCTGCTTTTCCGCGACCCGACCGTCGATGGCTTGAAAACCGGTCACACCGAGGCCGCCGGGTACTGCCTGATTGCCACCGCCCATCGGGATGTTCCAAACGTTGGTAGCCGCCGCCTGTTGTCGGTGATGCTCGGCACTGCCAGTGAAAACATCCGCGCCAACGAATCGCAAAAGCTGCTCAACTGGGGCTACACCGCGTTTGAGTCGGTCAAACTGTTTGATGCCAATCAGGCCGTGGTGAGCCCGACCGTCTGGAAGGGCAAGGAAGCCACGGTTGCGCTAGGCCAGCCGCGTCCCATTGTGGTCACCGTGCCGTCGGGCAGCACTGCCAAGCTGACCACGGAAGTTCTGCGTCCCGAGCCGCTGGTGGCCCCGCTTGCCAAGGGCCAGCAAATCGGCACGCTCAAAATCAGCAACGCCGGACAGGTGGTGGCCGAGGTGCCCCTGCTGGCGTTGCAAGGCGTGGAACAAGCTGGCGTGCTGGGCCGCGCCTGGGATGCGTTGCGTTTGTGGATCAAGTGAATTGCCACTTGCGCCGTCACCTGATATAGTTGAGGGCTTTTCGGAATTTCCGAAGGGTTTTACGTTTTTGTCATTTTCAAGTTTTTAAGCGTTTTGGGACGTTTAGGGATATCTT
>JAIFMT010000241.1 GCA_020048295.1 Rhodoferax sp. | reverse complement strand
TTTGCAGGTCAGCATCAGGCCGGACTGGTTGAACACCTGGGCGATGTTGACCAGCGGCACACCGGCTTCGCGCGCGGCCAGCGCGTCGGGCATCCAGTTCACCACCACGTCGGCGCCGTTGCCGGCAATCACCTGCACCGGGGAGATGTCGGGGCCACCGGGTTTGATGGTCACGTCCAGCCCCTCGGCCTTGTAGTAACCCTTGCTTTGCGCCACGTAATAACCGGCAAACTGCGCTTGCGGCAGCCACTTGAGCTGCACGGTCAACTTGTCGGCCGCACTGGCACCGAGGCTGGCGGTCGCACCGCAAACAGCCAGCACGGCAGCCAACAGGCCGCTGGTGAACTTGGGAGAACGAATCATGGGAAAGCTCCTTGGGGTTGGTGAAAAAACAAACTAACTAACTCGGCGGCTGTCATTGCGGACTCCGATCCGCAATCCACGGCCCCGAATGCATGGATCCCGGATCGAGTCCGGGATGACAGCCAATCATTCAACTTTACTTGCCGCGCACAGACGGATGCCAGAACGCCACGCGGCGTTCCATCTGCACCAGCACGGCGTAGGCCAGCGAACCGGTGACAGCGGCAACGACAATGGCGCTCCACACCAGCGGCATGTTCATGCGCGATGCTTCGGTAGAAATGCGAAAGCCCAGCCCCGAGGTGGGCGAGCCAAAAAATTCAGCCACGATGGCTCCAATCAGCGCCAGCGTGGCGTTGACCTTGAGCGCGCCAAAGATAAACGGCATGGCGGCCGGCAAACGCAGCGCCAGCAGCGTGCGTTGGTAGCTGGCGGCGTAGCTGTGTCATCAGCACCACCACGGCGGCTTTGGATGGCCATTCAAAGCCAAACCACATGACGGCAATGGGCGCCACCGCCACCAGCGGGATGGTGCTGGTCAGCGAGGCCAGCGGCAGCAAACCGCGCTGCAAAAACGGCTGTCGGTCAATCGCCACGGCCACCGCAAACCCCAGGCCGCAGCCCAAACCCCAGCCGATCAGCACCGCCTTGAGCACGGTTTGTGCAAAGTCGCCCCACAGCAGCTCGCCGTGCTCGCCCAGCGCCGCCACGATCAGCAGCGGCGGCGGCAGCAGCACCCGGGGCACGGCAAACGCCACCACCAGCAGTTGCCAGAAATAGACAATCCACAGGCCAAACAGCGCCGCCGTGGCCATGCCAACCCAACGCCTGCCGTCCAGCGCCGCCAGCAGCCGCACCGACTGCACCGCCAGCGCGGCAATGAAGAGCGTGGCCAGCCAGAACAGCGCGCCCGGTGTTGCGCCCTCGGGCAGTTGACCCCGCGCGGCCGGTTGCAACATGAGCAGGCCCGCCCCCAGCAGGCTTGCCAGCGCAAACAGCATGGTTTTGGGAACGCGGCTAGTCATGTTTGTCCCCGGTGCCGCAGTGTCAGCCGCTCGATGCCGGCCACCAGCGTGGTCAATGCCAGCCCCAGCAGCGCCGACATCACCAGCGCCGACCAGATTTGCACCGTGTTGCCGTAGTACGAGCCAGTCAGCAGCCGTGCGCCCAGGCCCGCCACGGCGCCGGTGGGCAGCTCGGCGACCATGGCCCCGACCAGTCCGGCAGCAATACCGACCCGCAACGCCGGAAACAAAAACGGCAGCGACGCCGGCAGCCGCAGCAACCACAGCGCCTGCCAGCGGCTCGCTGCGTAGGTGTGCAGCATCTCGGTCTCAATCTTTTGCGGCGAGCGCAAGCCCTGCACCATCGCCACCGTCACCGGGAAAAAGCACAAATACATGGCAATCACCGCCTTGGGTGCCACGCCCTCGACCCCCAGCGTGCCCAAAATCACCAGCACAATCGGCGCAATCGCCAGCACCGGCACGGTTTGCGAGGCCACAATCCACGGCAGCAGCGCCTTGTCCAGCGTGCGCGAATGCACGATCAGCACCGCCAGCACCAGCCCCAGCAAGGTGCCCATGACAAAACCCCACAAGGTGGACTCGGCCGTCACCGCCACATGAAACAGCAGGTTGCGCGGGGAGTTGACGGGCCAATCGACCAGGCTGCTCCATAAATCCAGCGCCACCTGGTGCGGCGTGGGCAGCACCGGGCGCTGCATGTCCAGCGTGGCCGCCAGCAGCTGCTGCCAGCTCCAGGGGGTATCAGCGGGCAACACCCGCTCAATGGCACCGGCTGCATTCATCCACACCGCGCCTGCGTACCACAGCAGCAGCACCGCCAGCAGCATCACCGCCACCGGCAAGCCATCGCGCTGCAGGCGTTGCCCGTAACCAGGCTTTTCAGTCATGGTGGCCGTCCGCCAGGGCTTCGCGCACTTCGTGGGCGACAGCAATGAATTCGGCAGTGTCACGCAGGCCCAGATGGCGGTCGTCGGGCAAGGGGGATTCAATCACCTTGACAATGCGCCCCGGACGCGGCGACATGACCACGATCTTGGTGGACAAATACACTGCCTCGGCAATCGAGTGGGTCACAAACACCACCGTGCGGCGCTCTCTTTGCCATAGCTGCTGCAGCTGCTCGTTCAAGCGGTCGCGGGTGATTTCGTCCAGCGCGCCAAACGGCTCGTCCATCATCAAGATCTTTGGCTCGAACGACAGCGCACGCGCAATCGACACGCGCTGCTGCATGCCGCCTGACAGCTGCCACGGGTATTTGCCCTCAAAACCGGTCAGCCCAACGCGCTCCAGGTGTTCTTGTGCGATGGCTTTGGCATCGGCCTTGGTGCGGCCCTGGATTTGCAGCGGCAGCGTGACATTGGCCAGCACGGTGCGCCACGGAAACAGCGCCGGGGCCTGAAACACATAGCCATAAGCGCGCGCCAGCCGCGCCTCATGCGGGCTGACCCCGTTGACCAGCACCACGCCTGCGCTGATGGGCTCCAGATCGGCAATGACCCGCATCAAGGTGGTTTTGCCACAGCCCGAGGGGCCAATCAGCGACACAAACTCGCCTTCGTGAATCGTCAGGTCAATGCTTTCCAGCGCGTGCACTGGCCTGGAAATAATGGATGAATCTTCAGCGTGGTTCATGGACAAATATCAAGGGAAAAGGCACCAAAACCGGGCATTGTCGCTAAAAAACTAACCAGTTGGTCAACTTGGAGCCGCGGTACATGCGAGTTTCATGCCAAACATGCCGTAGTGTGACGGTCACGCCATGGTCATATTCCAAATCTACAGTGCCAAGCTTTCACTGACTCCAAGGGTTTCTCATGCATTCATCGAAATTGTTGCGCAGCCTGCTGGCTGTGGCTGCCAGCGCGGTTGTGGTGGGTTGTGCGGCACCGGGTGGCGCTGACCACGGCGCAGCGGCTGGCGGCAAATTCAGCTTTGGTCTGTGGGGCGACATGCCTTACGCCAAGGCTGGCGACGCACCCAAGATGCCGGCCCTGTACGCCAGCATCAATGCCTCTGACATCGCGTTTTCACTGTACGACGGCGACATCAAGGACGGCAGCTCCAAGTGCACCGACGAGGCCTATACCGATGCGCTGAAAATGTTTGGCGCGATGAAAAAGCCGCTGGTGTATGTGCCCGGTGACAACGAGTGGACCGATTGCCACCGCCTCAACAACGGCGGCATGGACGCGCTGGAGCGCCTGAGCCATCTGCGCAAAGTGATGTACCCCACGCTGGACAGCCTGGGTCAGACCACCCTGCCACTGGAACATCAGGGCAAGCTGGGTGCCAAGTTTGTTGAAAACACCCGCTTCAACCACGGCGGCATCACCTTTGTCGGCATCAACATGCCCGGCAGCAACAACAACCTGGTGCAAAGTGCCAGCGAATGCACAAAAAAGAGCGCACGCAAAACTGCCCAGTGCGATGCCGCCAACGCCGAATACATGGAGCGTGATGATGCCAACGTGGCCTGGCTGAACGAATCCTTTGCCCAGGCCAAAGCCAAAAATTCACGCGGCCTGGTGCTGGTGGTGCAAGCTGACCCGGGTTTTGATTACCCGGAGACCGAAGATTTTGACGAGAGCACCCAGCCCGGCTTCAACGGCTACCGCAATTTCATGAACAAAGCGGCGCAGCTGACGCAAGGCTTCAAGGGCGAAGTGCTGTTTGTGCATGGCGACACGCACTTCTTCAAGCTCGACAAGCCGATGTTTGATCAGGCCCACCTGTTGCCCAACTTCACCCGCCTGCAAACCTTTGGCAGCCCCAACATCCATTGGGTCAAGGTGACGGTGGACCCGGCCAGCGCCAGCGTGTTCCAGGTTGAACCGGTGATGGTCAGGCAATAAACGCTCAGCCCCTGATGCCGGGCGGGTTGCTTGCCCGGCATTTTCGTTTTGGCACACCGTGTGCCGCTACCATGGCGCGTCTCAACCCCTGTTCGCCATGTTCCAACTGTCTGAATTTTCTTCTGAGCAACGCCAGCGCCTGGGCTCGCTGCTGGTGGTGCTGCAATTTGGCTTGCTGGCCTGGTTGAGCGTGCTGGCTGCGGGCCCGGTGTTTCGCGGTCAGCTGACCTGGGTCAGCGTGCTGCTGGCTGCGTTGTCCGTGGTGCTGGGTGGCTGGACGCTGCTGCATAACCGCCTGGGCAACTTCAACATTCATCCGGCACCTAAACCGCAGGGCGTGCTGGTGTTGCACGGGCCCTACCGCTGGATTCGCCATCCGATGTACAGCGCGGTGCTGCTGGGGGCTGCGGCGCTGGCGGTTGTGCCTGCGACATGGTTTGGCGGCCTGCTATGGCTGGCACTGGCGCTGGTGCTGTTGCTGAAATCGAGCGTCGAAGAAAGCTGGCTGTGCGCCCACTACCCGCCCTATGCAGCCTACTGCCAGCGCAGCAAGCGCTTTGTGCCGTGGGTGTTTTAGCCGCCAGTCAGCGCAGCGCCCGGTGGTAGCCGCGCAAAATCAGCGATGACAGTTTCAGGGGCGTATTGCGCAGCGCAGCAGGCAGCCAGCGCGGCGAATTCAGCGAGAACCGCGTGGCCCAGCGCGTGTAAGGCCGCAGCCAACTGGTCTTTTCAACAAAACGCTGCTTGTCCATGGGGAGGGTTTCTCTGGGTAAATAAGCCAGGATTGTTGTCGCAGGCCATTAACCTTGTTGGCAACAGCCCATCGTGCGGGATGCGATAGCCGCGGTCCCGCAGCCCTGCATTCAACAGTTTTATGGATGTTTTTGACCTCTAGCCCTCGCTGATATTGCGGTATCAGCTACAAATAGTGCATCAAACTGTAAAGCTGCCTGGCCGCAGGTGGTGCGGGTCAGGGTGCCAGCAAAGGCACGTAATCGGCCAAAAAGGTGCCACCCTGTGCAAAGGGCTTGGTCGCATCGATCAGTGTCAGCCCGGTGCCCATGCCGTAAGTGAAGTCGCCCACCGTCGTGTTGATGGGCCGGTCAGTGATGATTTCGCCCAGCGCATAGGGCCGTCCGTCCTGGTGCGGATAGGCGGTATCTGCTGTGCGGAAATAGCGCAGCGTAAATGGTGTGT
>JAIFMT010000078.1 GCA_020048295.1 Rhodoferax sp. | reverse complement strand
GCGCTGATCGAGGCAGGCTACCTGTTTCGCTGGTTTGGCTACATCATCAAGCGCGAACAAACCACACCGGTTGCCTGTATCGCTCACAAGGTTTTCCCGGTGATCGTGGCCGTGCTTGCCGGTTGGGCGCTGGGCTATGTGTGGGGTAACTTGTCGGGACGCACCAACTTGCTCATGATGCTGCCGCTGCTGTTTGCTTTGGCGTTCTTGTTGCTGGAGTGGCTGCCGGTATCCGTCAAGAACACCATTGCCATTGGTGGCATGATTTTTTTCTTTTACAGCACCTGGCAGGAATACGATCCGCTGCGGCTCATTTTTGCAGCGATCTTTTTGCTAGGTGGTGCTGTCACCCTGCTTGCCAGTTTCTCGGCGCATGGCCGGCGCATTGGCTTCACCCCGGCTGTAATGCTGATGTTTGCTGGCTTGGTGATGCTCATTAGGTCAACAGACACCTTTGATTTTTTTGCTGCCTGGGAAATTTTGACCGTAGGCTCTTATTTCCTGATTTTGCGCGGCAAGCATTCCGAACCGCACGCACTGTCTTACATTTTGTTTTCGCTGGGTGGAGCCTTTCTGATCTTGACCGGGTTTGCGCTTGCGGCACAGGGCGCCAACAGCTTTGCTGTCGGAGCACTCAGTCAGCTTGTGGCCCCGCTGGCCCCCTGGGTGTTCGTGCTGCTGGCCATTGGCTTCATGACCAAAACCGCAGCCATAGGCCTGCATGTCTGGCTGCCAGGTGCACACGCCGAGGCAGAAACCGATGTGTCGCCTATGGTGTCGGGCATCTTGCTCAAGGCCGGGCTGTATGGCCTGATCGTCTTGCTGATGAGCATGGGCAAGCAGCAGTTGTTTGGGGTTGAACTCACCCATGTGCTGCTTTGGATTGCTGCCTTGACTGCCTTTCTGGGCAATTTGATGGCAATCTTTCAGGAAGATGCCAAACGCCTGTTGGCCTACTCGTCAATCGGACAGATGGGCTATGCCATGTTCGGTCTGGCCCTGATGAACCATCTGGGCTGGCTGATGGCCTTGATGTTTGTTATCAACCACTACATCTACAAGGCCATGCTGTTCCTGGCGGTAGGTGGTGTTGCCAAACGCACTGGTACCAAGGACATGTACCGCATGGGCGGGCTGATCACCTTAATGCCGCTGTCGTTCATTGCGGTGCTGGTCGGCATCATCGCGGTGTCGGGTTTGCCGCCCCTGTCGGGTTTTGGTGGCCGCTGGATTTTCTATAACGCCATCATTTCGGCCGAATATCGCTTGCCAATGATCATCATTTTCCTGGCTGGCCCGATAGCCTTCTTGTACCTGTTCCGGCTGATCTACGCGATCTTCCTGGGTCAGCTCAAAGATGAGTTCCGCCGTGTGAAAGAAGCCCCTTTCTGGATCGTTTTGCCACAAATGATCTATGTTGTGCTTCTGGTGGTGTTTGCGATCTTCCCTGGCATCGCCTTGCGCCGGGTTGATGCCTACCTGAACCAGTTTTTCCCGGAAGGCGGTCTGGGCTGGGCTGGCAATGAAATCACCAGCAACTACGGTTACTGGAATCCCGTTGCCATCATGATCAGTGTGGTGGTCATCTTTGTCACGTTGTTTGCCTGGCTCATGTTTGTGGACCGCAAGGCACAAAGGGTGAAACAGTTCAATATCGTGTTCTCAGCCGAACGGCCGTTCAGGCCAGAGACCACCCACTTTGCATGGAACTTCTTTGCACCTTACCGCAAAGCCTTGGGTTTCCTGGTGACCCCGCTGGCCACTCGATTCTGGGATGGCCTGACCGATTCTCTGCACGCAGTGGCTGATTTTTCCCGTCGCCTGTACAACGGCAATGGGCAAAGTTATGCCTTCCACTTCCTGGCCTTTGTTGTCATTGCCTTTCTTTTCCGGATGGGAGCCTAGTCATGTCGTTCGACTGGATGAAAATCCCCTACGCCTTTTTGACCCTGTTTATCGTTGTCAATTTTGGCTTTCTGATGAATGCGTTCATCGCAAAAATTGCCGCTCGTGTGGGTCGCCGGCACGGTATTCCGATCTGGCAGTACTACGCTGACATGTTCAAGAATTACGGCCAGCGCACCTCGATCACCCACGGTGTGATGTTCTACCTGGGACCGGTGTTTCGGCTCACGGGCGGTGTCGGACTGCTGCTGTTTGTGCCCGCCATTTACGGCTCTTACATGTTTTCCAATCTGTCGTTTGCCGGCGACCTGATACTGGCGCTGTACTTCATCTTTTTCGGCACACTTGGCATGGCGCTGGGTGCCGGTGAAAGCGGCCACCCGCACGCGGCGATTGGCATCACTCGCGGTCTATCACAAGTAACCACCGCTGAACTGCCGTTTGCTCTGGCAGTGTTCTCGATTTCGCTGCAATACCAGACACTCAATGTGACGGAAATCGTGGCAGCACAACAGGGCAGCATGCTGAACTGGACCTTGTTCACCAACCCACTGGCTGTGGCCGCCGCCATGTTGTCGTTTTTGGGCTCGATGATGCGACCCCCGTTTGACATCGTGATCGCGCCTCAAGAAATCCCGATCGGTCCGCCCACCGAGTACCACTCGTCCTACCTGGCGCTGATGCAGACCAACCGGGCCATCTTTCCGGTCGCCAAGATCGTGATCTACATGAACCTGTTTTTCGGCGGTGCCTCCGACTGGCCGACCTTCTTCTTCAAAGTCTTTCTGATCTATTTGTGGTCAGCCTTTGTCGGTGTTGTGTTCCCTCGCTTTCGTGTCGAGCAATCGATCCGCTGGTTTCTGGTCTGGGCCGTGCCGCTGGGCATCCTCTCAATCGTATTGGTAAAGTGACATGAAAGAAGAACTGAAAATCCGCGTTGTCAAGGGACCCGATGGCACGCAGTTTGAAGTGGACCCGATGCGGGACTACTTTTGCGAAGATGCCCCCAAGGCGCATGCGCCGGCCTACTTCAAAATCGTTGAAGACCTGTTCAACTGGGCGCGTGCCGAGTCGATCTGGATTCTGGGTTTTGGCACGGGTTGCGGAGCCATCGAGATGCGCCCGCTGATGACACCACGTTTTGATGCCTACCGGTTTGGCGTGCAATGGCGCCCTACCCCACGTCAGGCCAACCTGTTCATCATTTCAGGTTATCTGTCGGTTAAAACCTTGAAGCGCGTGGTGCGTACCTACGAACAGATGCAAAACCCAAAATACGTCATTGGCCTGGGCTCGTGCACCATCAATGGCGGCATGTATTGGGACTCCTACAACACCATCAAGCGGCTGGATGACTACATGCCGGTTGACCTCTACATCGCCGGCTGCATGCCGCGCCCGGAAGCCTTGCTGGCCGGTTTCATGGATTTGAAAAAACTGATCCGCGCCGGCAAGGCAGAAGGTGCCAACCAGTACGCTGAAAATTTTGCCTGGTACAAAGCCAACCAAAAACGTGTCATCCATGACTGGGACATGCCCGACTACAACTGGTAAGGACAAAAAATGAGAGAACTCCATGCCAGCCTCAAAAAGTTGTTTCCGCTGGGCGACCTGACTGAACAGCGGCCTAATCTGGCCTTTGTGACCGTTCCCAAAGACCACCTGCGCGCCGTGGCAGTGCACTTGCGCGACACCGCCGGTTTTACCCATCTGGTGCTGTTGACTGCGGTTGACTGGCTTGAAGATGAGGTATTTCAACTCACCTATTTGCTACACGACCGCGCCAAAAACCGCGATATTGGCCTGCGCGTCAAACTGCCGCGCTTGACGGCCTCCATGGAAAGCATTCACGAAGTCTGGCCTACCGCAGCCACGTATCAGCGTGAACTGCGCGAGATGTTTGGCATTGACTTTCCGGGTAGCCCGCGCCTGAACGAGGAATTCATCCTTGAAGGCTGGAACGACATCCCGCCCTATCGCCGCGACTTCGACACCAAGAAATATGCCGCCGAAAGCTACAACCAGCGTCCGGGGCGCGAAACCCGTGATCCGGCCCAACACATGAAGCAGCAACTCTATCCAGGCGGGCTTTGAAATGAGTATTTTCACCCCTGACCGCTCACAGTACCCGGCCACCAAGGCCGATGGCACGCTCGATATCGATCTGGCATCGGGCAAGTACCTCAAACTCTGGCAAGGTCCCAACCACCCTGGCATTACCGGCAACATGTCGGTTGAACTCACCGTCTGCGGCGACGAAGTGGTTGAGGGAAAGACCCATGTGGGTTATCTGCACCGTGGTTTTGAGAAATTGATGGAGCGGCGCACGTTCATTCAGTGCTTTCCGATCGTCTGCCGGATTTGTGTGCCCGAGCCTGATTTCAATGAATATTGCTACGCCGCCGCCGTAGAAGAACTCGCCGGTATCGAGGTGCCCGAGCGGGCCAACTGGATTCGCACCCTGGTCCTTGAGATGGGGCGGATCAACAGTTATCTGATGTACCTCGGCGGACAAGCCGGTGCCTTGGGGCTGGGCGTGATTGGCCAGTGGACCACCTATGTGCGCGATCTGATGCTCGACCGCTTTGAGGAACTGACTGGCGCACGCATCTATCACATGTTCATCATCCCCGGGGGGGTGCGCGATGTGCTCCCCGACGGTTTTGACCAACGCATGGAAGAAACCCTGCGTGAAATCGAAAAAACCATGGCGGATGTCTGGGACGTGATGTTTTGTAACGCGGTGTTTAAAAAGCGCACCGTTGGCCTGGGCGTGATTGACCCCGCCTGGCTCGACAGTTACGGCATCACCGGGCCGAACGCGCGTGCCGCTGGCGTTGCCAAGGACGTGCGCAAAGACCATCCGTATCTGGTGTATCCACAGATCGACTTTGAGCCTGTCATTGGGCATGACTCCGACATCTACACACGCTCGGATGTACGCCGGCGAGATTTGTTGATGTCGGTTGACATCGTGCGCCAATTGCTCGCCAAGATGCCGCGCACCGGCGCCGTAGTCACACCAACGCCCAATGTGTTGCACTGGAAAATTCCACGCGGCGAAACCTATATTCGCGGCGAGTGCTCGCGCGGTGAGTATGGTTACTACCTGGTCACCGACGGCAGCGGTTATCCGCGGCGTGTCAATGTGCGCGGACCGTCCTATACCCACGCGATGACCTTGCTGGAGCGCATGATCGTCAATGTCAATATTGCAGATGTCGCGGCGCTGATGGTGTCGTTGCATACCTACCCGCCAGAAATTGAGAGATAACCATGACCGTTCGTGACATCCTCTCGCCCTTCACCGCCTGGAAAAACGTTTTCCGCGACCCGGTGACGATTCGTGATCCTCTCAATGACCGGCCAGGTGCGCCGCGTTATCGGGGTTTCCACCAAAATGACATCGTCAAGTGCATTGGTTGCGGCAGTTGCGAAACCATCTGCCAAAACGGTGCCATTGACATGTTGCCCGTGGACGGCATCGCCACCAAACAGGGTGACTCGGGCCTGCGCCCGCGCATTGACTATGGGCGCTGCTGCTGGTGTGCACTGTGCGTCGATGTCTGCATGACCGGCTCACTCACCATGTCCAACGCCTACACCTGGGTGGATGGCAATCCGGACGCTTACCTGTACACCCCCGGTGTCGACAAAAAACATTGGGATAACGCCGAGCTGGGCTACCACCGCCCAGAGGGGCACCAGCTGACTGGCCGGGTGCGTGAGCACATGCACGAAATGGAGCCTGAAGTACGCATTTGCTCCTTTGCCGAAATTGTGGATGGCTACTCGGTTGAACAGGGCAAACTCGAAGCCGACCGCTGCGTGTCATGCGGCCTGTGCATCGCGACCTGCCCCACCCACATGTCGATCCCTGAGTACATTGCAGCGGTGCGCGACGGCGATTACGAGCGTGGTGTGCAACTGCTGTATGAGACCAATCCGTTTTCGGGTATCTGCGGGCGCGTCTGCACCCACAAGTGCGAAACCACCTGCGCCGCCCGGCACGAAGGCGACCCGATTGCCATCCGGTGGCTCAAGCGCCACATCATGGACCAGGTGCCATTCGAGCGGCGCAAGGCACTGGTCGGCGGCAGCAAATCAGCACCCACCGGTAAAAAGGTCGCCATCGTTGGTGCCGGCCCGGCCGGCCTGACGGCCGCCTTTGACCTGGCCAAACAAGGCCACAGCGTGACGGTTTTTGAGGCACTGGACAAACCCGGTGGCATGACACGCTGGGGCATCCCAGAATACCGCCTGCCCTACGACATCATCGACGAAGATGTGGACATGATTCGCTCAGTCGGCGTGGATGTGCGTTGCAAAGTGCGCGTCGGCACGGACATTTCCCTTGATGAGTTGCACGGCACGCATGATGCGGTGTTGCTGGGCTTGGGCCTGCAACTCGGCCGGGGCACCCGCATACCGGGCAGCGAGCATCCCGATGTCCGCAAAGCCGTTGACCTGCTGCGCCAGGCCACCGCCGGTGAAGACTTTGGCACACCCCGCCAGGCGGTGGTGATTGGCGGCGGCAACGTGGCCATGGACATCGCCCGCACCCTGGCGCGCCTGCAAAAGGCCACCTATGGCGAGGTTAAGGTCATCTTGACCGCGCTGGAAGACCGGGCGCACTTTCTGGCTGATCCGGAAGAAATCACCGAAGCCGGTGAAGAAGGTGTAGTCATCATCGACGCGCGCGGGCCGCAACAAGTGCTGGTCGAGGACGGCCGGGTCACTGGCCTGAAAACCTGGCACGTCAAAGCCATCTTTGATGAACAGGGCCGTTTCGCGCCAAGCTACGACGAATCGGACGAGCAAATTCACCCAGGCAGCATGATCATCGAAGCCATTGGCCAGATGACCGATGCCAGCCTGCTCGGCGACAAACTCACTGAACAACTCGCCTGGCAACGCGGCCGCCTGCAGGTCGATACGGGTGGGCGCACCAGCGAACCGTGGCTGTGGGCCGCCGGCGACATGGTGCGCGGCCCCGATGTCGTCACCGCAGTGGCTGACGGACATCGTGTTGCCGCTAGCATCCATGCCACCATGACATCAACGGAGAAACACCATGACTGAGGGCGTTCGCAGAATCGACCGGCTACGCGGCACGACCAGCGTTCAGGAAGTACTGGACGTAGCCAATAGTTTTGAAGCCGGAGCGCGAGATTTTTATACCAGCCTGATTCCAAAGGTGAGTAAACGCATCCGCTACCTGGTTGAGGAACTGGCAGCAGAAGAGCAAGGTCATTTTGACTTGCTGGCCGCCCTGGCAGCACGCACGGACATTGCCGAGCAAGTCAAGGCAGAAATTGAAAAACCTGCTTCTGACAGCAAGTTTTCAGACTGCCTGCATTTGCCCAACCTGGGCGAGCAGCCTGATGATCAGGCCGTGCTTCAGTACGCCATGGGGCGCGAGCACACGGCCATGATGCACTACACCGAACTCGCATCGACCGCGCCGGCTGGCCCCATTCGGGATCTGTTTCAGTACCTTGCCAGCGAAGAAACCAGCCACAAGCTCGAACTGGAGAAGCTGTATTACGAAATCGTTCATCGCGGTGGGGGTGTCTGACACCCTTTGGCCCGAAATGACGTGTTCGGGCCTGCGGATTTCTGCGATTCAAATCCAGAATTGATCGCTGATACCGGCGCATTGTGGGCGGCGACTGGCATTGCTGCCCAGGCGCACAGCGTTAATTGACCGAGAACAAGCAAGCGATAATGCCCCTACCAGCTCTATTGTTTTCGAAAGCACCTCAGTGAATCTCAACGTCAAGGTCACCCTGTTTTTTGTCAGTATTGCGGGTGCCTTGTTGGCCGTACTGACGGCGATGAGCCTGTATGCTTTTCGTAGTTTTTCAATCACCTCTGCCACCGAACACATCCGCACGGCGGGTGAAATTGTCCGGGTTCACCTGACCGAGTCCATGATCAACGGGGTGATCGACAAACGCGAGCGTTTTCTGCAACGGCTGGTCGAAATTCAAGGCCTCAAATCGGCCCGCGTCATCCGTTCCACTGAAGTCATCAAGCAGTTTGGTAACGGTCTCGCCGTCGAATCGGTGGCCGACGAACTGGAGCAAGCTGTGCTGCGCGAAGGCAAGGCGCGTTTTGAAGTCGAATCGCAAGGCGAAGAGACGGTATTTCGCGGCACCATTCCCTACATTGCCACCGTCAGCGGCACGCCAAACTGCCTGCAATGCCACCAGGTCAAAGAGGGCACGGTGCTCGGTGCGGTCACCATGAGCATCTCCATCGATGTACTCAAAGAGAAGGCGATCTACACCGTCGCCGGTATTGCCAGCGCAGTGACGGTCTTTGCGCTGCTGCTGATTTTGCTGCTGCGCCGCATGCTGCGGCCGATTTCTGACACGGCCAATGCCGTTGAAGAGGCGGTGCAACGCGCCTTGCGCGGCGATTTTCAAGCGCATGTTGAAAAACGTACCAACGACGAGATTGGCCAGATTGCCACCGACATGAACCGCCTGCTGACGTTTCTCGACGATGGCCTCAACCGCATCGGCAGCAATGTCGCCCGCTTGACCGAGCGCACCCCGGCACCTGGCGAAAACCTGCTCACTGCCACCATAGAAATGGTCGAAGGCCTGACCAAGGCCGCCCACTTCAAGCAAGCCATTGAAGAAGACGAGTCAAAAACCGAAATCTACCAACGGCTGGCCAACACCTTGCAACACGAGTTTCAGCTCAAGGAATTTTCAATTTACGAAGTCAGCAGCAACAAGAAAAGCATGCAGACCATTCTGGTCGATGGCCAGATGGCCAATGCCTGCCGCTGGTGTGACCCGCAAATTTTGGTGCGCCCTGAAGCCTGCCGGGTGCGGCGTACGGGTCATTTGGTGGATGGCATCACCAATGCAGACATCTGTTATTCGTTCCGCCCGCCGGCTGACGCAGGCGAGCGCCGTCATATCTGCTTCCCGGTGATCCAGTCCGGCTCAGTCGGCAGTGTGGTGCAGTTGCTGGCCACGCCCGCCGAGTTACAGGCGCTGGAAGGCAAAGCACCTTTCATCAACGTTTATTTGCGTGAAACCGCGCCGGTGCTGGAAACCAAACGCCTGATGGAAAGCCTGCGCGACTCCACCCTGCTTGACCCCATGACCGGGCTGCATAACCGCCGCTTTCTGGAAGAATACGTTGAGACACTGGTAGCCAACGTGCAGCGCAAGCGTGCCAATGTGGCGATCCTGATGCTCGACCTGGACTACTTCAAAATGGTCAACGACACCTACGGACACGATGCCGGCGATGCCGTGCTCAAGGCGCTCTCCAACGTGCTCAAGCAATCGGTGCGCGCTTCTGATCTGGTGATTCGCTACGGTGGTGAAGAGTTCTTGATCATCCTGGTGGACAGTGCCGGTGAGGTGGCCAACAAGGTGGCCGAAAACATTCGGCTCGCCGTTGAAGGCCTGAAGGTTCAGGTGGCAGGTATCGTGCTGCAAAAAACCATTTCCATTGGGATTGCGGACTTCCCGACCGACAGCGAAACCTTCTGGCAAGCGGTCAAATTTGCCGACATTGCGCTTTATCAGGCCAAAGATCAGGGCCGCAACCGGGTCATCCGCTTCAACCCAAGCATGTGGAGCGACACCAAAGAGTATTGAACCCCGGCGCGGTTCTGCTCTGAAGCCAGGCGTTTTCGGTCAGGCACACCCTCATCAGAAGTGGTCACCCATCACTTCAGGATGTCGCCAATGCACAGGTACTTGATTTCCACATAGTCGTCAATGCCGTGGTGTGAGCCTTCACGGCCCAGGCCAGACTGTTTGACACCGCCAAACGGCACATGCTCGGTGTCCAGAATGCCCACATTCACGCCCACCATGCCGTATTCGAGTGCTTCACTGACACGCCA
>JAIFMT010000002.1 GCA_020048295.1 Rhodoferax sp. | reverse complement strand
TCACCGCGCATTCCGCCTGCTAGCAGCACGGATGGCGGCATGGGTGGCCCGCCAGTGGTCAAGACCGATACCGCACCACACGCGGCCTGAAGCATTGGTTTAACCAGAAAGCGGGGCTTTGCCCCGTTTTTTTATTTCAGAATGGCGCGAATGACCCCACAGCCTCCGAGGCACTGGCAAACCAGCCGCTTCCTAATTGACCTCAGCAGACCCCGGGTGATGGGGATTGTGAATGTTACGCCTGATTCTTTTTCGGATGGCGGGCAACGCAGCACAACGGCGGCGGCGCTGCGGCATTGTGAGCAGCTGATTCTGGATGGGGCAGATATTCTGGACATCGGCGGTGAATCGACGCGCCCGGGTGCCCAACCCTTGAGCCTGGAAGACGAACTGGCCCGCGTGTTGCCAGTGCTGCGGGATGCGGTGCGCATGGGCGTTGCCGTGTCGGTGGATACCTACAAGCCACAGGTGATGCAGGCGGTGCTGGACCTGGGTGCAGACATCATCAATGACATCTGGGCCTTGCGTTGGCACGATGGCACGGCGACACCCACAGCGCAGCAGGTCATTGCAGGGCATCCAACCTGTGGCGTTTGCCTGATGCACATGCACCTCGAACCGCAAACCATGCAGGCGCAGCCGATGCAGGGCGACGTGATTCCCCAAGTGCTCTCATTTTTGGAGCTTTCAGCGCATTCCCTGCAAGGGCTTGGGGTAGAAATGGCCAGAATTTTGCTGGACCCCGGTATTGGCTTTGGCAAGACTGTGGCGCAGAATTTTGCACTGCTGTCGCGCCAGACGGAACTGCTGGCGGCTGGCTACCCCTTGTTGTTGGGCTGGTCGCGCAAGTCGTCGCTGTCGGGCATGACGGCCAATCCCGTTGCAGTTCAGCCCCTGTTGCCGCAGGCACGTCTGGCCCCGAGTCTCGCGGCGGCCCTGCTGGCCGTGCAGCGCGGGGCTGCGGTGGTGCGGGTGCACGACGTAAAAGAGACGGTCCAGGCCCTGCGCGTGCTTGAAGCTGCCAGATAATCGCCGGTCGCGTTCAACAAAAAAGATAGGGTTAGCTCACATGTCCAGACAATATTTCGGCACCGACGGCATTCGTGGCACGGTGGGCAAATCACCCATCACGCCGGATTTTGTATTGCGCCTGGCGCACGCGGTAGGGCGCGTACTACGGCGCACGGAAGCCCGGCCGACAGTGCTGATCGGCAAGGACACGCGCATTTCAGGTTACATGCTCGAAGGCGCACTGGAGAGTGGTTTCAATTCAGCCGGGGTCGATGTGGTGCTGCTCGGGCCGCTGCCGACCCCCGGTGTGGCGTATTTGACGCGGGCCTTGCGCGCCTCGCTGGGGGTGGTGATCAGCGCCAGCCACAACCCGTTTGATGACAACGGCATCAAGTTTTTCAGTGCCCAGGGCACCAAACTGTCAGACGACTGGGAGCGCGATGTTGAAACTGTGCTGGCCAGTGAACCGGTATGGGTGGATTCAGCCCATCTGGGCAAAACGCGGCGGCTCGACGATGCCTCGGGGCGCTACATCGAGTTTTGCAAAAGCACCTTTGCCAATAACCTGACGCTCAAAGGACTGCGCATCGTGGTCGATGCAGCGCATGGTGCGGCTTACCAGATCGCGCCCAAGGTGTTTCATGAACTCGGTGCCGAAGTGGTGGCGATTGGCTGCTCGCCAGATGGCCTGAACATCAACCACGGGTTTGGTGCCACCCACACCGAAGCAGTGGTTGAGGCCGTCAAGGTGCATCGTGCCGATTTGGGCGTGGCACTTGATGGTGATGCGGATCGGCTGCAAGTCGTGGATGCCAATGGCCGCCTGTTTAACGGCGATGAGCTGTTGTACCTGATGCTCGATGACCGCTTGCGCCGGGGCGAGCCGGTGCCTGGCGTGGTGGGCACGCTGATGACCAACATGGCAGTGGAGTTGGCGATCAAGGCGCGTGGTGTTGAATTTGTGCGCGCCAAAGTGGGCGACCGCTATGTGCTCGAAGAGCTCGACAAACGCCAGTGGCTGCTCGGTGGCGAGGGCTCGGGCCACCTGTTGGCACTCGACAAGCACACCACCGGCGATGGTCTGATCTCGGCCTTGCAAGTGTTGCAAACCATGGTGCGCAGCGGCCATAGCCTGGCTGATTTGCTCAAGGATGTAACGCTGTTTCCGCAGACCCTGATCAATGTGCGCCTGAAACCAGGGCAAGACTGGAAGGACAACACCGAATTGCAAACGCAGACACACGCCGTCGAAGCCGAGTTGGGGCAGACTGGGCGCGTGTTGATCCGCGCCAGTGGCACTGAGCCACTGCTGCGGGTGATGGTCGAGGCGCGCGATGCCGATCAGTGTCAGGCCTGCGCCCAGCGCATTGCCCAAACGGTGGCGGCATGATGGTGGCACCTGAGTCAACGCCCGCTACCGCGTTGCAGCTGCTGCAAGCCGATTACACCGATGCCGGGCACATGGCGGCGCTGCTGAGTCTGCTCGATGCCTACGCCTGCGACGCTGCCGGTGGTGGTGAGGGATTGTCAGATTTCGCCAAGTCCCATTTGCCGGCTGCCTTGCGTGCGCGCACTTTCATGTTCAGTGTGCTGGCTTTTGATGTGTCGGCCGGGCAAGTGCCGGTGGGCCTGGTCAACTGCGTTGAAGGCTTTTCTACCTTTGCCTGCCAGCCGCTGGTCAATGTGCACGACGTGGTGGTGCTGGCATCCTACCGTGGGCAACGCATTGCGCAGCAGATGTTTGGCTTGGTCGAGCAGATTTCACGCCAGCGCGGTGCCTGCAAGCTGACGCTGGAAGTGTTGTCAGGCAATGCGCCGGCGGTCACTTTGTACCGGCGTATGGGTTTTGACAACTACCAACTGGACCCCGCCATGGGACACGCGCAGTTCATGCAAAAGTGGTTATAGTGAACCGCAACATTGGGTCTCTTCACGTTTCTGTTGTCCCGAGCAAAGTCCATGAACTGGTTTAACAAACTCCCCGGTTTTCAGCAAACGCCCTATGGGTTTGAGTGGCGCGTGCTGAAGATGATGCCCAACTTGCTGCTGGCGGGCACACTGTTGCCCTTTCTGATGGCACTGCTGGCACGCGTGCTGTTGACCGACGGATTGGTGATGGATGTCGAACGCAGCATTCAGACCTTTGATTTTGTGATGATCGGGCTGGTCAGTTTCATCTGGGCGGTGGTGCTGACGGTGGCGATTTTCTGCGTCATCGTGTGGGTCATGAAGGGGCCGGCCTATGTGGCTGATGGCTACCCGGTGTCTGACAGCGACAAGCCCAATAAAACCTAGTTTGACCGAGAGGCTGTTTCTATTTTGACTTCGCGTTCCCCGGCTTTCAAAGCGGTTGTCTTGCTCAACCGCGACCACAGCATTCTGGCTTTTAACGAGCGGGTGCTGGACTGGGCCTACCGCGACGATGTGCCGCTGCTGGAGCGGCTGCGCTACCTGTGCATCGTGTCGTCCAACCTGGACGAGTTTTTTGAGGTCCGCGCCGAACCGCATTTGTCTGCCTGGCAGGATCAGCAGGAAGAAGGCAAATTCAGCCCCAGCTCCTTTGTCGCGCTGGCGCAGGCCGCGCACGAACTGGTGGCACGCCAATACAGCCTGTACAACGACGTGCTGCTGCCCGCCTTGGCCGCCCAGGACATCCTGATTGTTCCGCATGGCGAGCGCAACGCCGAGCAGCGCCGCTGGGTCAAGCAGTATTTTGAGCGCGAGGTGCGCCCGCTGCTGATTCCGGTCGGGCTTGATCCCCTGCACCCGTTTCCTCAGGTGGCCAACAAGTCGCTTAACTTCATCGTCCGGCTCGGTGGCCAGGATGCCTTTGGCCGCACCAACGACATCGCCATCGTCAAGGTGCCGCGTGTGCTGCCGCGCCTGATCCGCATGGCGGCCAGGGTGTCGGACGGGGCGGACATGTTCGTTTCGCTGTCCAGTGTGATCCGGGCGCACCTGGCGGATTTGTTTGCCGGGCGCACGGTGGGCGAGTTTTCGCAGTTTCGCGTCACCCGCCATTCGGATCTGGCGGTGGATGAGGACGATGTGCAAAACCTGCGCATTGCCCTGCGCCAGGGCTTGCAGCACCGGCATTACGGGCAGGCGGTGCGGCTGGAGGTGTCGGCTGGCTGTTCAGAGTATTTGTCGGCGTTTTTGCTGCAGCAGTTTGAATTGCCCGAACAAGCCCTGTACCGCGTCGCCGGCCCGGTGAATCTGGTGCGACTGACCCAGTTGATTGATTTGCTGCAACGCCCGGCCCTGTGCTTTGCGCCGTACAAGGCCAGCTACCCGTCGCAACTGACCCCGGGTCTATCAATTTTTGAGCAGCTCAAGCGCGGTGATGTGGTCATGCACCAGCCGTTCGAGACCTTTGACGGCGTGCTGGATTTTTTGCGCCAGGCCGTGCAGGACCCCGATGTGTTGGCCATCAAGCAAACCATTTACCGCACCGGCAGCGATGCCCGACTGATGAACCTGCTGCGCGAGGCGGTGCGGCTGGGCAAGGAGGTCACGGCGGTGGTGGAGCTCAAGGCACGCTTTGACGAAGAAGCCAACATCAACTGGGCCGAAGCGCTGGAGTCGGTGGGTGCGCAGGTGCTGTATGGCGTGATGGGACTGAAAACCCACGCCAAGATGATGCTGGTCACCCGGCGCGAAGGCCAGCAACTGGTGCGCTACGGCCACTTGTCCACCGGCAACTACAACCCCAAGACAGCTGCCCTGTACACCGACATCAGCCATTTGACCGCCGACAAGCTGCTCACTGCCGACATCGAGCATGTGTTTGTGCACCTGGCCAGTCACAGCCGGCTGCCGCGGCTTAACCGCCTGCTGCTGGCTCCGTTTTACCTGCACCGGCGCTTTGTGGCGCAGATCAACGCGCTGGCCAAAGCTGCGCTTTCCGGGGAGGACTGCCGCATCGTCGTCAAAATGAATGCGCTGACCGACGAGGGCTTGATCCATGCCCTGATCAAGGCGGGGCAAGCCGGGGTCAAGATTGACCTGATCATTCGGGGTGCTTGCATGTTGCCCGCGCAAGTGCCGGGTGCCACCGACAACATCCGGGTGCGCTCGGTGATTGGCCGCTTTCTGGAACATTCCCGGGTGTTTTATTTTCGCCAGGGCGAGCAGGAGCAACTCTACCTGTCGAGTGCCGACTGGATGAATCGCAACATGATCCGCCGGGTCGAGGTGGCCTGGCCGATCACTGATCGGGCGCAGCGCCAGCGGCTGATCGACGAGTGCCTGGTGGCATACTTGCACGATGGCGTGGATGCCTGGGACTTGTTGCCCGATGGCAGCTACGCCAAAGTGGCTAGCCCGGCCGGCGTGCCAGCGCACGGGGCCCAGGCTGCCTTGATGTGCCGCTACAGCGCCAACCCAGCGAGGCTATTGCGATGACTGATCTGATCATTTGGCGTCATGCCGAGGCCACCGAATGCAGCGACCCGCTGCAAGATTTTGAGCGTAAATTGACTGTGCGCGGCGAAAAGCAGGCCAACCGCATGGCGCGTTGGCTGGACCGGCAGTTGCCGCAAAACGCCCGTATTTTGGTCAGCCCGGCGGTGCGCGCCGAGCAAACCGCTGCGGCTTTGGGCCGAACCGGCAAGGTCTGTGCTGAATTGGCACCGGGCGCAGCGCTGGATGACCTGCTGGCGCTGACCCAGTGGTCCAAAAACAAGGGCCATCTGCTGCTGGTCGGGCATCAGCCGCAACTCGGGCTACTGATTGGCCTGCGCCTGGGCATTCATGCCGACCTGTGCCAGATCAAAAAAGGGGCGGTCTGGTGGTTGCGTCACAAAGACCGTGACCTGCACGGGCGAACGGTGTTGCTCACCGTGCAGCACCCCGACATGCTTTGAAGGTGATCAGGTTTCGATGACGCTCAAGGTCCAGGGTGTTTTTTGCCAGGCGATGCACTCTTCGTTGAGCAAATGGGCGGACTGCGGGTAAGTCTGCGCCCAGGTGCTGCGACAGGTCAGTACAAAGCTGTTTTCGGCGCTGTGATCGCGGCGCACCGCCAGCCCATCCAGATCGGGGTCGCGCCGCGCGTGGCACAAGGCCACCGCCAGCCGCAAGGCCAGCAGTTGCGTGACAAATTCGCTGTCGGCAAAGTCAACGTCGAGCTTGCGCAGTTTGCCGCGATGCCCCAGCACCAGCAGGCTCAGGCGGTGCAGCTCGGTGAGCGCAAAGCCCATGGCATCGGTGTTGTCAAGAATGTAGGCCCCATGCTTGTGATAGTCGCTGTGCGAGATGCGGCTGCCAATTTCGTGTAACTGGCCGGCCCAGGTCAGCTTTTCGCCCAGGCGGGCCACCGTGGCTTGCGTCAGCCCGGTTGAACTGGCGCATAGCTGGCTCAGCAGCACATTGGCCACCTGGCCGACGCGCTTGCCATGCAGCGGATCGGCACCAAACTTGGCGGCCAGCCGCTCAACCGAATGGCTGCGCAAATCACTGTGCTGCTGGCGCAGCCCCAGCATGTCCATCAGCAAGCCGTGGCGCAAGCCGCCGCTGGTCTGCTCCAGTTTGTGGATGCCCAGCAGGTCAAACAAGGCCAGCAAAATGCTCAAGCCCCCGCCAATGATGGCTTTGCGGTCTTCTTTCATGCCGGGCAGGCGCAGTCGCTCGGCGCTTTGCGCGGCAATCAGCCGCTCCATCAGCCATTGCAGGCCTTCGAGTGTGACCGATCCGGCCGGCCAACCCGAAGCCGCCAGCACGTCGCCCACTGCATTGACCGTGCCCGCCGAGCCATAGGCCACGTCCCACTGGCTCGGCTGGTACAAGGCCATGGCTTCGTCGAGCACGGCCTTGGCGGCAATTTCAGCGGTCTGAAAGGCGCGCTTGCTGAATTGGCCGTCGCCGAAGTAGCGTATTGACCAGGCGATGCTGCCCACCCGGTACGACTCCATTTGCATTGGCTCCAGGCCGCTGCCCAGAATGATTTCGGTGGAGCGTCCGCCAATGTCGATCACCAGGCGACGTTCTTCCTTGCGCGCTAGCGCCTGCGCCACGCCCTGGTAAATCAGCCGGGCTTCTTCCTTGCCCGAGATGACATCGATCGGAAAGCCCAGCAAATGGCTGCCAGGTTTCAGAAACGCATCGCGGTTGCGCGCTTCGCGCAGTGTCTGGGTGGCGACGGCGGTGACCTCGTCTTCAGAAAAACCGGCCAGGCGTTCGCCAAAGCGTGCCAGGCAATCCCAGCCACGCTGCATGGCATCGGAGGTCAGGTTGCGGCTTTCATCGAGTCCACCGCCTTGACGGACGGTTTCTTTCAGGTATTCGGTGCGATAAAACTGACCGTGTTCAATTCTGCCGATCTCCAGTCGAAAGCTGTTGGAGCCCAAATCGACTGCCGCCAGGCGTGTTCCGTTTTGCATGTTGAGTATCGTGATGTCTAGCAGGCGATCAGCATAGCATCTCGAAGCCCCAAAACCGATGACGCAAGGCATGCGCCCGCCTGACAGGTGAATTTTTTGATGACTCGCCGGTGTTCCCCGAACCCAGTGTGGTGCTGTTCAAACATTCACCTTGGCAATCGGGGCGATCAACCGATGACCGCCAGGGCTCGCTGTGCCCCGAAGTTAGACTGCACACCATGATTCGAACTGCTGGCTTGACCTATCACTATTTGGGCGGTGTGGCATTGGGTTTTCCAGATGTTGATGTGCCCCAAGCTGCGGTCCTGTTGCTCAGCGGCCCCTCGGGCAGCGGTAAATCGACCTGGCTGGCGCTGACTGCGGCGCTGATGCCCCCCACGCAAGGCCAGCTGACGGTTGCCGGTGAGTCACTTCACAATTTGAAAAAGATAGCATCTGACGCATGGCGGGCAAGGGCTATCGGCTTTTTGCCACAGAAATTGCAACTGAGCGCAGCACTCACCGTGCAGCAAAACCTGGCGTTTGCCCAGTGGGCTGCGGGTGTGCCGCAAGATGCGCAGCGCATTGCGCAGGTGCTGACCAGGCTCGACGTGGCTGAACTGGCGCAGCGCCTGCCAGCACAGCTGTCGGGCGGGCAGGCGCAGCGGGTGGCATTGGCGCGCGCCGTGCTGCTGCAACCGCAGGTGATTCTGGCTGACGAGCCCACCGCCAGTCTGGACGACGCTGCCGCCGCAGCGGCTGTGGGTTTGCTGCTGGCGACGGCTAGGCGGCAGGGCGCAACGCTGGTGATTGCCACGCACGATGCCCGCGTGGCCACGCTGATTCCGCCCAAAGACAATGGTCAAATTGGCTTCCAGACCATGCAGTTATTGCGCAGCCAGCTATGATCATTGAAGCATGAAAACACTGGGTTTTGCCTGGCACTATTTGTGGTCACGGCCCATGGGCGCGCTGCTCAATGTGTTGTTGCTGGCGCTGGGGCTGGGCTCCATCACTTTTTTGTTGCTGGTGGGCTACCAGCTCAACCGCGCCTTTGATCGCGATCTGGCGGGCATTGACTGTGTGGTCGGCGCCAAGGGCAGTCCGATGCAGCTCATCTTGAGCGGCGTGCTGCACCTTGACGTGCCACCGGGCAATGTGCCACTGCAGGCGGTCAAGGCGCTGGAAAGCAACCCGCTGGTGGCGCGCATCATCCCGATCAGCCTGGGCGACAACTTTCAGGGCTACCGCATTGTCGGCACCTCCAGCGCCTACATCGACCACTACCAGGCCAAACTGGCGCAGGGCCGGGTCTGGAGCGCGCCGATGCAGGTCGTGCTGGGGGCCAGCGTGGCGCGCAAGCTCGGGTTGCAACTGGGCCAAGCCTTTGTTGGCTCGCATGGACTGAGTGCTGGACTGAACGCGGTTGGCCACACCCATGGCGAAAACGCCTACACCGTGGTCGGCGTTTTGGCACCGAGTGCCAGCGTGCTTGACCGGCTGATCCTGACGGACACTGCCTCGGTCTGGAAAGTGCATGAAGACGCCACTGCCGTCGATGACGACGACCGCGCCGTGATGCTCGAGGAGCGCGAAATCACGCTGGCGCTGGTGCAGTACAAAACCCCGATGGCAGCCATCACCTTTCCCCGTTTTGTCAACAGCAGCACCGACATGCAGGCCGCCGCGCCAGCGTTGGAAATCACCCGGCTGCTGCACCTGTTGGGACTGGGCACTGATGTGCTGCGCGCTTTTGCCGGCGTGTTGCTGCTCACCGCCGGCCTGAGCGTGTTTATCGCCTTGTGGAGTGCGGTGCGCGAGCGCCGCGGCGACCTGGCGCTGCTGCGCATGTTGGGTGCGCCACCCGCGCGGGTGGCCGCACTGCTGCTGTGTGAAGCCTTGTGGTTGGGCTTGCTGGCAGCGCTGCTGGGTGTGGCACTGGGCCAGGGGTTTGCCGCCGCGTTGGGCTGGTTTTTGCGACTCGACGGCAGTCTGCTGATCGGCGGGCTGGTGTGGCCAACTGAGCTGCTGTGGGTGCCAGCATTGGCGCTGATCGTCTCGCTGGCTGCTGCCGTGTTGCCCGCCGTGGGTGCTTACCGCATCAGCGTGCTGGAACTCCTGCAATCCCGTTAACCCCAAGAAATATATGAAAAAACGCCTTCTAGCCCTTATATTAATTGCGCTGGCAGCTACATTGTCAGTAGCAAAAGAGTCCGACAAGGAAACCCGCGAGGACATTGCCAAACACCGCGTGATGGCTGCCGCGCACGAGACAGCGGCGCAATGCCGCGAATCGGGCAAGGATGCTGACGAGTGCAACAAGGCCTTGCAAGCCGCCTGCAAAGGCATTGCGATTGGCAAATTTTGCGGCATGAAGCATGAACACTGAGTTGATCCGGCGTCGCTTGCTTGGCGCGAG
>JAIFMT010000056.1 GCA_020048295.1 Rhodoferax sp. | reverse complement strand
AAACCATTTTCCCAGTACACCAGCCCAACCAGGCCTTTTTCTTGCAACTTGTTGCGAATCTTGTCGCCAATCGGGCCATCAAGCAAGATGTCGGCTTCTTTGGTGTTGCTGATCAAAAACGGCGTGTCCCACAGCGCCATTTCCTTGGTGATGCCCACCAGCGTGGCGGTGGAGCCGACCATCATCTCCTGTGCGCCACCAATCAGCGCCTGCTGCATCTGGTTGTCTGGCCCCAGCGCGGCCGCGCCAATGGCGCGCACTTTCATCTTGCCGCCCGACAATTTGGCCACCTCGTCGGCAAACACCTTGGTGGCGCGGCCCTGGTTGCTTTGCTCGTTGAGGCCGTAGCCAAAGCGGATCAGGCGCGGCTTGATGTCTTGCGCCAGCGCTGAAAAAGAGGCACTCATGACGGCCACACTGGCGGCGGCAATCAGGGTTCGGCGAATGATGTTCATAAATATCTCCTGGGGTTAAAGTGAAAGAAAAAATCAGCGCATCCACGCCACCGGCGCAGTCACGATCTGCGGGAACAACACAAACAGGAACAGAATCACGGTGTAGGCGATCAGGAAAGGATTCACGCCCTTGATCACCTGGTGCATCGACATGCGCCCGACACCCGCCACCACATTGAGCACCGTGCCCACCGGCGGCGTGATCAGGCCAATGGCACCGTTGAGCACGAACATCAGGCCAAAATAGACCGGGTCAATGCCTGCCTTGACGGCAATCGGCAGCATCACCGGTGCAAAAATCAGAATGGTGGGGGTCAGGTCCAGCGCTGTGCCAATGACCACCAGCACCAGCATCATGACCAGCATCAGCACGCGCGGACTTTGCACCAGCGGACCCAGCCAGCTCGTCAGCACCGAGGGCAGGTCTGCCAGCGTGATCATGTAACTGGCCACCTGCGCACCGGCGCATAAAAACATGACGATGGCGGTGGTTCTGGAGGCCCGCACCAGCACATCATGCACCTGTACCAGCTTCATTTCGCGGTGCACAAACAGCGAGATCACCAGCGCATAAAACGCTGCCACCACGGCGGCTTCGGTCGGCGTGAAGACACCCGACTTCATGCCGCCAATGATGATGATGGGCATCAGCAGCGCCCAGAAGGCCTTGAAGGTGGCCTTGAAGCGCTCGCGCAGTGGCAGCGGCGTGCCTTTGGGCAAATCCAGGTCGCGCAGCACCCATTTCCACGCCACGATCAATCCGGTACCCATGATCAGCCCGGGCACGATGCCCGAGAGGAACAGCAGCGAAATCGAGGTATTGGTGGTCACGCCGTAAATGATGAACGGCATGCTGGGCGGAATGATCGGCGCAATGATGCCGCCCGAGGCAATCAGCCCGGCCGAGGTGGCCATCGGGTAGCCCTGTTGGCGCATCATCGGCAACAAAATGGTCGCCAGCGCTGCGGTGTCGGCCAGCGCCGAGCCGCTCATGCTGGCCATCAGCACGGCCGCGCCAATCGCCACGTAACCCAGGCCGCCGCGAATATGCCCTACCCAGGCCTGCGCCATGGCGATGATGCGCTGGCTGATGCCACCCGCGTTCATCAGTTCACCGGCCAGAATGAAGAACGGCACTGCCAGTAGCGGAAAACTGTCCACACCCGCCACCAGGTTTTGCGCCAGCAATTGTGTGTCCCAAAACCCCAGCACCCAGGCCATGCCGGCCCCGGTGAGCACCAGGGCCATGGCCATGTTCATGCCAAGGCCCATCAGCGCCAGCATGCCAAAGACGAACACCAGAAACGCCTGACCTTCGTTGCTCATGGCCTTACTCCACGTCGGCACCGTGACCAAGGTACAGCGGTGTCAGTTTGATCAATTCAATCAGCGCCATGACACCGATGGCGCAGGCACTCAAGAAGGCCGGCAAGGGCAGCAAGGCGGTCGGATAACGCAACACCACCGAGTAGCTGTCCAGCCCCACCACCACCTGCTGCCAGGCACCCCAGCCCAGCAGCACGCTGGCCAGCACCACCAGCAAACGCACCCCCACCGTGATGGCCAGCATGGCCCGTGGTTTTTTGCGCAGCCCCATGACCAGACTGGTAAAGGCCATGTGTTCGCCGCGTGGGTACGCCGCCGTGGCACCAATGAACACCATCCAGACAAACAGCAGGCGCGACAGTTCTTCACTGGCCGCCACACCGCTGCCAAAGCCATAGCGCAACACCACATTGACAAACACCGACACCGCCATGATGCCAAGGCACGCCGCCATCAGGCTGTTGCTGAGCCGGTTCAAGAGTGTGGGTTTGGGTTCCAGATCCGGGGTCATGCCTGCTCCTGTGACGCCAGCCAGGCCACCACTTGCGCCTGCAGTTGCGCCAGGGGTGTCAACGCATTGAGCGTCAGCACCCCTGGTTCACCGGTGGGTGACTCCAGCGTGGCAAATTGGCTAGCTACAAGATTTGTAGAGAAGAAATGAGACTGCGAGCGTTCTTGAACCCTTTTTTGTGCCTCATCCTGGGGGATTTCCAAAAACACGAAGCGCAGGTCGGGGCTGGCCCGGCGCAAGCGCTCGCGATAGACCTGTTTCAGCGCCGAGCAGGTCATCACCACCCCGGCGGGGTGCGCCAGCAACTGCTCGCACAGGGTTGTCAGCCAGCCGTCGCGGTCGGCATCGGTCAGGGCAATGCCCTGGCGCATCTTGCTGCGATTGTGCGGGCTGTGAAAGTCGTCGCCTTCGATCAGGGGCCAACCCAGCGCTGCGGCCACCGTGCTGCCCAGGCTGGATTTGCCACAACCGGCAACACCCATGATGACGATCGAAACATTCATGTCAGGTTGGATAGCGCTATCCAAAAAAATAAAATAAAAAGACAGGACTGGCCTTTCGTTTCAGCCGGCAAACGCTTGGGCTGATGCTGAAGAGGGCTTGACCCTGACTTACGGATAGCGCTATCCTACGAGCCTTGTCACTCCATTCGTATTGGTATAAACCCTATGTCCTCGATGCCTCGCAGCGCCCGACCCCGCGCCACCGGTCGCATCACGCTGGCCGATGTGGCGCGTTTGGCCGAGGTGAGCCCCATCACCGTGTCACGCGCCTTGCGCGGTGAGCGTGCCGTCGATGCGGCCCTGGTGGCGCGGGTGCAGGCTGCCGCGCAGCAGCTCGGCTACGTGCCTGACCCGGCTGCGCGCGCGCTGGCATCGCGCCACAGTGCGCAAGTGGTGGTGCTGATCCCCATGCTGTCCAACGCGCTGTTTGTTGATTTGCTGGAAGCCGTGCAACGCACCTTGCGCCCCGCTGGCTACCAGATGCTGATGGGCGTGACGCACTACGACGCCGTCGAAGAAGAGAATTTGTTGCGCGAACTACTGCAACACCGCCCAGCCGGTCTGCTGGTCACCGGATTTGAGCGCAATGAGGCCACCCGCCAGATGATGCAGGCCAGTGGTGTGCCCTGTGTGCATCTGATGGAGGCCTCGGGTGCCCAAGGGGTTTACAGCGTCGGCTTTTCCCAGACCGCTGCCGGGGCCGAGATGACCCGGCATTTGCTGCAACGTGGTAAGCGCCGCATCGTTTTTGCCGGGGCGCAGCTCGACCCGCGCACGCTGCAGCGGCTGGACGGCTGGCGCCAGGCGCTGGCGCAAGCCGGCCAATATGACCCAAAACTGGAATGGCTGAACCCGGCGCCCTCCAGCATGGCGTTGGGCAGCGCCATGCTGGAGCAGATCTTGCGGGCGCAGCCCGATGTCGATGCCATCTTTTTTTGCAATGACGATCTGGCGCAGGGCGCATTGCTGGCGGCGCTGCGGCTGGGGCTGGCAGTACCCGAGCGGGTCGCCATTGCCGGTTTCAACGATCTGACCGGCAGCGACCAGATGCTGCCGCCACTGACCACGGTACGCACGCCGCGCACCGAAGTTGGCCGTGCGGCAGCGGTCATGCTGCTGGCCTTGATGCGGGGCGAGACGGTGGAGTCACCGCATATCGACCTGGGCTATGAAATCCTGGTGCGTGGGAGCACCTGACACAGCACCAAATGGGCAGTCAGCTGGCAAATGCCAGGCGCTTTTTGATCAGGGAACCATCACTTTGCGTTGGCCTCCAACGCATCGATCTGTTGCAACTGCGCGTCGCGCAAACGCTCAAGTTCTGGCAACCTGGTCAGCGCCAGTGCGTTTTGTCCTTGCGATTGAAGCGTCAGTAATTCAGCGCCAAGCGTGTGGGTTTGTTGATGCAATTCGTTGATTGCCGCAAAAACAGGCAGTGTGCCAAAGCGCAACGCGCCTTCGGTATCGCACCATTTGCCAAAACTGCACTGGTGAGCGTCGCGCGGCGGTGGCGAAAAGCGGTCGCCACGCAGGCTCGCAGTGACAGCCTCAACCCAGGACCGGTGTTCGACCCGGGCGTAGAGCAAGGGCATGTTTTCCGCGCTGACGACGGTTTGCACCTGCCAGAGTGGATTGGGCACCCAGCGCGCGGCCCAATCGGCCAGCGCATGTGCCGGCATGGGTTTGGCAATATAAAAGCCCTGCGCGACATCACACCCCAACTGCAACAGCAATTGACCCTGCGCCAGCGTTTCAATGCCGACGGCGCTGATGTCGCGCCTGAATGAACTGGCCAGAGCGATGACACCGCGCACAATCGCCAGATCCTCGGCGTCGTTCTGCATGCCATGGACAAAGCTTTGTCCGATCTTGAGCCCATTGACACGCAGGTGCCGAAGGTAAGCCAGCGACGAGTAACCGGTGCCAAAATCGTCCAGCGCAAACGACACCCCCAGCGCCCGGCAATCTTCAACCACCTGCGCCATGCGGGTCAATTCTTCCAGAGCGCTGGTCTCTAGAATCTCGATTTCAAGTTGCGACGGCGTGACCTGTGGATGGGCGGCCAGCAGTTCCTGCAGCCGCAGCACAAAACTGGGTTGCTGCAGTTGGCGCACACCGATGTTGACGCTCACCACCAGGTCAAGTCCCTGGCTTTGCCAGGCCACCAACTGGCTCAGGGCGCTGCCGAGCACCCATTCGCCCAACTCGACCGCCAGCGGGTGATTTTCAATCACCGGCAAAAAAACATCGGGTGCCAGCAAGCCTTTTTCCGGATGCTGCCAGCGGATCAGCGCCTCCACGCTGACGATGGCACCCGTGCGCAGGTTGACCTTGGGCTGGTAAAACAAAACGAACTCACGCGCGGCCAGCCCCTGGCGAATCTGATCCATGTGCTGATGAATGCTGCGAATCTCTCCGTCTTGCTCAATATCAAAGAAGCTGAACCGATTCTTGCCGGCCAGCTTGGACTGGTACAAGGCCTGGTCGGCCTGACGCAACAAATGGTCGGCCTCAATTTCTTCAGACTGCGGGTAATAGGTCACGCCCAGACTGGCCGATACCTGCAGCTTGACGGACTTGAAGGCAACCGGTTGGGCTGCAGCCGCGAGCAAACGTGTCAGCATGGGCACACTGGCGGTGATGTTGTCCAGGTCACCCAGCACGGCGACAAATTCGTCGCCGCCGATGCGCGCCAGCGTGTCGGCATCACGCAATGCGTCCTTCATCCGGGTTGCAACACCGATCAGCAACTGGTCACCGGCCTCGTGCCCGAAGGTGTCATTGATGCGCTTGAAGCCATCCAGGTCAATAAACGCCACCACCAGCTTCTTGCCATGTCGTTGCGCGTGCGCCATGCTTTGGCGCAATCGGTCCGACAGCAACACGCGGTTGGGCAAATTGGTCAAGGCATCGTAGTGGGCAATGTGATCGAGATGGTCTTCGTGCCGCTTGAGCATGGTGATGTCAGAAAAAAGCGCCACCAAGTGCTCGGCTTTTCCGGCTGTGTCGCGCACGGCCGATATGGTCAGCATTTCAGCGTACAGCTCACCATTTTTTCGACGGTTCCAGATTTCGCCATACCAGTGGCCCTGCTCGATGACCTGCTGCCATAGTTGGGCATAAAAGGCCTTGCCCTGGCGGCCCGAACTTAACAGGCGCGGATTTTTGCCCACCACGTCCTGCCGCGAATAACCCGTGATGCGGGCAAAGGCATCGTTGACCTCGACGATCACCCCGTTGGGGTCGGTGATCATGATGCCTTCGCGCGCATGGGTAAATACGTTGGCCGCCAGTTGCAACTTTTCCTGCGCGCTGCGCTGCGCCTGCATCAGCTCGATCTTGGTTAGCGCAATGCTGACCTGGCGGCTGACCGAGTTCAGAAAGTCCAGATCTTGCTGCGACCAGTCGCGCCGGGCATAAAGCTGGTTGAGCACCAGCACCATGAATTTGTCGTCACTCCAGGCAAAGGGATACCACAGCAGGCTCTGGATGGCCAATTTCTGGTGCAGCAGTTCGGCTGAACCGTCGGCCAGAAAGTGGGGGTTGACCTCGTGCGCCTGGCTCATCAGCGGCTGCCTTGTCCGCTGCATCTCGCTGATACCGCCACTGAACGCGTCCAATGGATATGCGCCCAGGCTTGAATGTACCGCCGGGTCATGCGGATTGAGCCATTCAGATATTCCGCAGATCAGACGTTTGGCAAATGACACTTCGTAAATCAACACACGGTCAATGGCGAGCGTCTTGCCAACAATCGCCGTGCTGGCTTGCAGAATCGGGTGCGTGTCCTGGCCTTCAATAATGGCCTGCGCCACTTCATTGAGGGCGTTGCCGAACTGCATCCGGGTTGTCAAGGCTTCTTCTGCCAGCTTGCGGTCGGTGATGTCGCTGTGTGCCACAACCACCCCACCCTTGGCGCTTTCTTGCAATGGCGAGACCACCATGGATAACCATCTTATATGCGTAGGCGAATGGCATGGGTATTCCATGCGGAACCCGGGTGCGGTGCCGTGCATGACCGCCTCGATGCCAAGCAGGGCATCGCTTGCCACTTTTGCATCCGGTCCGTCAAGGTCAATCGCCTGTCGGCACGCATCGAGATAATTGGCTCCAGTGGTTACGGCGGCAGCGGGGTTTGCAGACTCGGCCGCATTTTCATTGGCAAAGCGTTGCCACGGCGCATTGACTGCTTGGATGACACCGTTTTCATCCAGAACCGCAATCTCGTCAATGAGCGAATTCAAAATGACATGCTTGAATTGATCACTGGCTTGCAGCGCTTCTTGCGTGCGAACCAGGGCTTGCCGGGCAAGGTCAATCTCGATGACCTGCGCTTGCAATTGGTCCTTTTGCGCAATGACACTTTTGCGCAAAATTTCACGTTCAATCAAATTGCTGATGCGCTGGCGCGCAATGTCCACATTGACGGGTTTGGTGATGTAGTCCACCGCCCCAAGCGCCAGGCCATTTGACTCTGATTCAATGCCGGTCAGCGCGGTCACGAAAATAACCGGAATATCGCGCAGGGCGGGTATCGCCTTGAGCTGGCGGCAAACCTCGAAACCGTCCATGTCGGGCATCATGACGTCGAGCAAAATCAGGTCCGGCGGCGCTTGTTGCGCCAGTGCCAGGCCCATGGCACCCGAGGTGGCGACCTGCAAAAAAAACTCTGACCGCAGCGCCAGCCCCAAAGTCATCAAGTTGGCCGGCGTGTCATCAATCGCCAGAATTTTCGGTTTGGTTGTCATGACGCGGTGTCTGCCTCATGGCGATGCTGCGCAAGCACTTGACGCAATTGAAGCAGCGCTGCGTCAAAACGGAACGCTTGAAGCAATTCCCCAACCGCGTCGGTGCCGGATTCAAGCCCGGTGCCGGCCACGCAACGCTGCAGCTCGGTCAGCTTGTCAAACGCATCAAATCCGTTGCGCTCCAGCAAGGCAATGAGTTCGTCCACCAGTCGCAAGAACTGCTGCTGGTCAAGCCGCTTGTCCTGGTGGCGTGGCGCCAAAACCGGTGCCGGTTGAGCGGGCTGCTGGCGGACCCATTTGAACAGCGCGCGTTGCAGGGTAGCGAGAGAAATTGGCTTGGTTAAAAAGTCATCCATGCCGACCGCCAGACAGTGCTGGTGGTCCTCCTCAAAGGCATCCGCCGTCAGGGCAATGATGGGTATGCGGGTGCGATGGCTGTCAGCCTCCCATTGGCGAATCCGCTGGGTTGCGGTGTAGCCATCCATCACTGGCATCTGGATATCCATCAGGATCAGGTCTGGCATCACATCGCCCCGCTGCAGCGCATCGAGCGCCTGCTGGCCATCACGCACGGTGGTCAGCGTCAGCCCCATGCCGGCCAACAAGGCCTCGATCACTAGGCAGTTGACCGGGTTGTCTTCAACCACCAGCACCCAGCCTATGAACTTCGGCGTGGCGCTGCCAGCGCTCATGCCTGCATGTCCCTCGCGCTCGGCCTGGCGGCGCTCGTGTTGTTCGTCCGCCAGGCTGGCGCGAATGCGAAACCAGAACCGGGAACCGATACCCGGCTGGCTATCAACGCCCGCCTCACCACCCATGGCTTTGGCCAGGTTGCTGACGATCGAGAGTCCCAGGCCAGTGCCGCCAAATTCTCGCGTGGTGGAACCGTCCGCTTGTGAAAACGGCTTGAATAACAGATCGCGATTTTCTGCAGCAACGCCAATGCCCGAATCGGTCACGGCAAATTCCAGCATCGCGGTTTGTGCATCACGCGCGATTTCGCGGCCCTCCATACGCACGCTGCCGCGCGGCGTGAACTTGATCGCATTGCCCACCAGGTTGGACAACATTTGGCGGATGCGGCTGGGGTCGGCGGCATAGCGCTGTTCACTGACGCCACGCCAGCGGCAGTCGAGTTGCAGCTGTTTGGTTTGTGCCGCCCCGGCAAACAGGTTTTGCGTCTCGGCAACCAGCGATGCGGGGTCAAAAATGCGCTGTTCGAGCTGAAATTTTCCGGCTTCGATTTTCGACAGGTCCAGAATATCGTTGAGCAGAGTAAGCAGTGTCTGGCCCGATGTCAGGATGGTGCGGGCGTAGCTGTAGCGATCCGTCTCGCTCAGGTTCGACGTCAGCAACAGCTGCGCCATGCCCAGAACGCCATTCATGGGGGTGCGGATTTCATGACTCATGGTGGCCAAAAAGGCCGACTTGGCCCGATTGGCGGCCTCGGCATCTTCTTTGGCGATGGCCAGTGCTTCCTCGACACCCTTGCGCTCCGAGATGTCTTGCAGCGTGCCCATGACGTAATCCACATTTCCATTCGCGTCACGATGGGGAAAGCCGCGGAGCTCAGTCCATTTGAGCTGGCCCGTGCGTGCACCCCGCACCTGTACCTGAAGGGTGAATGATGTGCCAGTGTCAACCACGCGCTGCAGGCTGGTCGCCACCACTTCGCGCGAGGACTCGACATACGCATCCAGCCCCGACTTCAGATCGGGCTTGTAATCCAGCGGCAACTCGCAGATGTTGTAAATACCTTCGGTCCAGTTGACCGAGTTGCGCTTCGGATCAGCACGAAAACCGCCCAGCTGCCCAATGCGCTGACTCTCCAGCAGAAAAAATTCGCTTTCGCGCATTTGCTGCTGGGCCAGTTTGCGCTCGGTGATGTCCTGATGGATGCAGAAGAAATAGCGTTCGCCGGCCAACTCGACATCGTTGACGCGAACCTCCACGTCAACCAGCGAACCATTTTTTCGCCGATGCTGTGTTTCAGTTGTCAAGTGATGCAGGTCAGGTTTTTGAAACTCTGCCTCCAGCTGCTGGCGCGACAGCAGGTGGTCCCAATCCCACACATGCATACTGGCCAACTCAGCCAGACTGTAGCCAAGGCTTTCCGCAAAGGCCGGATTGCATTCCGCCAGACTGCCATCCGTGCGCAGCAGAACAATGCCATCGCGCGTCTGCTCAAACAAAATTTTTCGCCGGTCGGCCTCGTCTTGCAGGGCTTGCGCGATGCGAAGCCGCTCGGTCACGTCGCGACTCACCCCAAACAGCGCGGCTTCGCCGTT
>JAIFMT010000207.1 GCA_020048295.1 Rhodoferax sp. | reverse complement strand
AAACGTCCTGATTCCTCAAAAACCGCCGGCCACCCCGGCGGTTTTTTTATGCCTTTTTGACTTTAACCCTGCAAGGAAATTTGCCATGAATGCCAAAGCTGTTGTGTCTGCCGACCATGATTACTGGCCCAGCGCTTCGAACGCCGCCAACACCACCGACCGTACCGGTGAGACCGACAACGAACGCATCAAGGACATCACCGTGCTGCCTCCGCCTGAGCATCTGATCCGCTTCTTTCCGATTCATGGCACGCCGGTCGAGAAAATGATCAGCGCCACCCGTCGCAACATTCACCAGATCATGGCCGGCAAGGACGACCGGCTGCTGGTGGTGATTGGCCCGTGCTCGATTCACGACCCGGCAGCTGCCATGGAATACGCCCGCAAGCTGAAAGTCCAACGCGAAAAGTACGCCGATTCGCTGGAAATCGTGATGCGCGTCTATTTCGAGAAGCCCCGCACCACGGTCGGCTGGAAGGGGTTGATCAACGATCCCTACCTCGACGAATCGTTCCGGATTGACGAAGGCCTGCGCATGGCGCGCCAATTGCTGATTGAAATCAACCGCTTGGGGTTGCCCGCGGGCAGCGAATTTCTCGATGTGATTTCGCCGCAATACCTGGGTGATTTGATCTCGTGGGGGGCGATTGGCGCGCGCACCACCGAGAGCCAGGTGCACCGCGAATTGGCCTCGGGCCTGTCGGCACCGATTGGCTTCAAGAACGGTACCGATGGCAACATCCGCATTGCCACCGACGCGATTCACGCCGCCGCCGGTGGCCATCACTTTTTATCGGTGCACAAAAACGGCCAGGTCGCCATTGTGCAGACCAAGGGCAACAAGGATTGCCATGTGATTTTGCGCGGTGGCAAAACACCCAATTACGATGTCGCCAGTGTGGCCGCCGCCTGCGCCGAGCTAGAAAAGTCCAAACTGCCGCCCACCCTGATGGTCGATTGCAGCCACGCCAACAGCAGCAAACAGCACGAAAAACAGCTCGATGTGGCGCGCGACATCGCCGAGCAGCTGGCAGCGGGTTCGCGCCAGGTGTTTGGCGTGATGGTTGAGAGCCACCTCAATGCCGGCGCGCAAAAGTTCACCCCGGGCAAAGACAAGACCGACAAGCTGGAATACGGCAAGAGCATCACCGATGCCTGCCTGGGCTGGGACGACTCGCTGCAAGCGCTGGAAGTGCTGTCTCAGGCGGTGCTGGCACGGCGTGAGAAATAAGCATGTTTTAGGCCTCTAGCCCTTACGATACCTGCGCCAATAGCTATGTAGTTTGTAGTAGCTTCAGCAGTTTGCCGGGCATGCCACCAAAGCCGCCATTGCTCATGCAGACGATGTGGTCGCCAGCGCGGGCGGCCTGCACGACGGCGCTGGCGGCATCCCAGTCCAGCCCACCGCTGTGGCAAAACGCCAGATCGGCAGACTCCAGGCTCCACGGCAGCTGGGCTTTCATGGTGCCAAGCTTCATGGTGTTGGAGCGTGGCTCAAACACCGCCAGAATGCGCGCACCCGCCGCGAGCCGGCTGCGCAGGCCGTCCAGCGTGGTGCGGATGGCGGTGGGGTGGTGGGCAAAATCGTCATACACCGTGACCTGACCGCCGGCCACCGTGGCACGGCCGCGCACTTCCATGCGGCGTTTGACGTTTTCAAACTGGCCCAGCGCGGCGCAGGCCGCAGCGGGGGCCACGCCCACATGCTCGGCAGCGGCAATGGCGGCCAGCGCGTTGAGCTGGTTATGCACCCCCGACAACGGCCAAGTGACCTGCCCGACCTGCCGCCCCTGCTGCAGCACCGCAAAATCATGCGCTGGCCCGTTGGCGCTGAAGTCGCTCACCGCCGTGCCAAAGCTGCGCAGCTCGCTCCAGCAGCCTTGGTGCAGCACGCGCACCAGGCTGTCTTCAAGACCGTTGACCACGACGCGGCCGCGACTCGGCACGGTGCGGATCAGGTGGTGAAACTGGCGCTCGATGGCGGCGAGGGTAATGCACAAACTTGCTGCGCTTGTCAAAAAACGCCGTGTCGTACTCGTCAGCCTCAATGACAAACGTCTTGCCCGCACCCAAACGCGCCGAAACGCCAAAATTCAGCGGCACGCCGCCCACCAGAAAGCCCGGCTGCAGCCCGGCCGCCTGCAAAATCCAGGCGGTCATGGCGGTGGTGGTGGTCTTGCCGTGCGTGCCGGCCACGGCAATCACATGGCGGCCGGGCAGCAGCTGTTCAGCCAGCCACTGCGGCCCGCTGGTGTAGGGCAGCCCGGCGTCCAGCACGGCTTCCATCAGCGCAAATTTGGGCGTGCCATCGGCCAGCCGGGCGCGGCTGACCACGTTGCCCACCACATACACATCGGGCTGCAAGGCCAGCTGGTCGGTACCGTAACCTTCGATGAGGTCAATGCCGAGTGCGCGCAGCTGATCGCTCATCGGGGGGTAAACGCCGCTGTCACAGCCGGTGACTTTGTGGCCGGCCTCACGCGCCAGCGCGGCCAGGCCACCCATGAATGTGCCGCAGATGCCAAGAATATGTAAGTGCATGCGACAGATTTTAGGCGGCTGCCTCACTGCGGATGGATGACACGCTGTAAGGCAACGTCTGACGCCGCGTCGCGCCATCCCCCGACTTCAGTTTTTATTAGGATACGGATACAGTTCATTTCAACGCTTTGCAATTCGCAAACCGTGCTGGTCACCGCAGGAGCCCACCATGACAAACACACATCAAGCCATTAACCCGTTCAGTCTGATGATGGAGCCCGAGCGTGTGCTGCACACCATGGCGCACTCGCAGCAACTGCGCAGCTTGCGCCGCCACAAACTGCGGCCGCTGGACAAGCCGTTGATTCCCTACACCAGCGAAGCGCTGGCCAGCCGTGCCGCGTTTGATGCCATGATTGATGCACAGGAACTTGATGCGCAAGACGATTACCTGCTCAATTGAGCGGGTCAGCCATGCCAATTTTCCCGGGCTCGATCGCGGTGACCGGCGCATGTTTGCGCAGTTGGCGTCTGCTGCAACGTGAGACCCAAGCTGCAAACCCCTTCTATTTCCCAGTCGAGGTCGCTCGTGTGAGTCTGCCTGCCTGCCTTGAATGATGGTCGCCTATGACCTGTTTGCGCTGGGCGCAGCCGCTTGCTGGGCACTGGGCAGCGTGATGTCGGTGATGCCATCGCGGCATCTGGGGGCGTTTGCCTTTACCCGCTGGCGCATGCTGATGGTGGCCTGCATGCTGTGGTCGGTGGTGGCGGTCACCGGACACTGGCGCGGTTTTACGCTGCACTACTGGGGCGTGATGGCGGCCAGCGGGCTGATCGGCATATTTATTGGCGACACAGCGCTGTTTGCCGCCATGAACCGCCTTGGGCCACGCCGCGCGGGTGTCTTGTTTGCCACCCACGCGGCCTTCAGCGCGGCGCTGGGCTTTGTGCTGCTGGGTGAGCGCATGAGCCTGCAGGCTTTTGCCGGCGCGGTGCTGACGCTGCTGGGCGTGATGACCGCCATCGTGCTGGGTCGCCACAAGGATGAGACGCACGCCTGGGAAGCCGACCGCGGTCATGTGGGATTTGGCGTGCTGCTGGCGCTGCTGGCAGCGCTGTGCCAGGCGGTGGGCTCGCTGATTGCCAAACCAGTGATGGCGCTGCAGGTGGACCCAGTGATGGCCTCGGCAGTGCGCGTGACGGTGGCCACTTGCGCTCACTTTGTGCTGTTGGCCAGCGGCTTTGCCGCAGCGCGAGCGCAGCAAGCCCCGAACGCGCGCGTGCTGCTGCAAACCGGGCTCAACGGTTTTATCGCCATGGGCGTGGGCATGACGCTGGTGCTGCTGGCGCTGGAGAGGGGCGATGTCGGCATGGTGGCCATCCTCTCTTCAGTGTCGCCAATTCTGGTGCTGCCGCTGCTGTGGTTTCAGCTCAAGCGGGCACCCGCCCCTTGGGCCTGGGCGGGCTCGGTGTTGACGGTGGTGGGCACGGCACTGATTTTGTGGCGCTAAAAAACGCTTGTTCACATGACGGCGTGCAGGCCTAGAGTTGCAACTCTAAGAAAATGTTGCATTGCAGCAAAAAAGACTTGCAAGCGGGAAACTTGTCCCTATAATTCGTTTCATGCTGCACTGCAACATAAACGTTTCAAGCCGCTTCAACCTGTCAACCAACCTTAGAGAGAGCCTACCATGATGATGACCGCCGACCAATTCGCCGCCTCCAACAAAGCCAACCTGGAAACTGTTGCTGGCCTGTCCACCAAGACCTTCGCCGGCTTTGAGAAATTTGCCGAGCTGAACCTGGCTGCTGCCAAGGCCCTGATGACCGAGTCTTTTGAATACGCCCAAAGCCTGCTGGCTGCCAAGGACGTGCAACAAGTCATCGCCCTGCAGACCGGCCTGATCGCCCCGAGCGCTGAAAAGGCCGCTGCCTATGGCCGTCATGTGTATGGCATCGTCATTGAATCAAGCGCTGAGTTCACCAAGGTGTTTGAAGGCAAGGCTGCTGAAGGCCAGAAGGCTTTTGGCCAGGCCATGGAAAACATGACCAAGAACGCGCCCGCTGGCACCGAGTCCGCCGTGGCTGTGCTCAAGAGCGCACTGGCTTCCAGCCAAAGCGCGATTGAGTCGGCCCAATCGGCCGCCCGTCAAGCCCTGGCCATGGCTGAGAGCAACGTTTCTGCCGTCACCGAAAAAGCCCTGAGCGCCGCCGCTGCGGTTGGCAAGAAGGCCTAAGTTTTCGCCGCATGCCGGCGGCTTGGCATCCATCAAAAAAAGCACCTTCGGGTGCTTTTTTTTTGACTGAACCACGACGCTGCAGCGGCGAACCACGGTTACACGTCGTCGTCCAGCAGCGACTTGGCCTGTTTGACGCGCAGCAAGGGCGGCATGCTCAGCGTGGTGCGATCCCACTTTTCCAACTCAAGGACCTTGTCCATGCAGTTTTCCAACTCTGCGTGGGCCAGCATGGCACTGCGCCCGATGGTTTGATGCACCTCGGATTCATTGCCGGGGTCGTTGAGGCACTGCACCTGGTAAAAATACAGCGCACGCACCTTGCGAATGGCGTCGGCCACTTGCGCCGGGCAGGCGCACATGTAAATGAGGCCCTCTTCAATGATCTTTCCCAGCTCTGCATCGGAAAACTTTTCTTCGTACTTCATTCATCTCTTTGTATAAGCCTGTTGCAGACAATTCGCCGCAACAGCTTGAACCATAACGCAAGCGACTCAAACTGGGTTGATGTTTGTCATGAATGGGCTTGTCTGGCATCCGACGCGTAGTGCCTCACTGCCATGGCCAGCGCCGCCACGCCACGGTGTATTTCTTGCGCGCTCGGGGTGACAAAGCTCAGGCGCAGCGTGCGTGCGTCGCCGTGGTCCGCGTAAAACGGTGCGCCAGGCACAAACGCCACCCCCTGATCAACGGCATACGGCAGCAAGTCCTGCGCACTCATGCCGATCGGCAAGCGCGCCCACAAAAACATGCCACCGGCTGGCGTGTTCCAGGTCAACGAGTGATCCGGCCCGTCGGGCAATGCAGGAAAATGTTGTGCCAGCGCCGCCAACATGGCATCGCGCTGCGCCTTGTACAGTGCCCGAATGGTCGGCACATGGCGCTCCAGAAAACCGTCTTTCATGACCTCGACGATCATGCGCTGGTTAAAGCCGGGGCTATGCAGGTCGGCGGCCTGCTTGGCTTGCAGCAGTTTGGGGTACACCGCCTTGGGAGCCACCAAAAAGCCCAGCCGCAAGCCCGGTGCCAGCACTTTCGAGAACGAGCCCAGGTAAATGCAACCGTCAGGGTGGCGCGCGCTCAAGGGTGCAGGCGGTGGTGTGTCAAACCACAGGTCGCCATACGGGTTGTCTTCAATCAGCGGCAAGCCGCGTTCGGTGGCGAGAGCGCTTAACGTGGCGCGGCGCACTTCGTTCATGGTGCGCCCGGTCGGGTTCTGAAAATTCGGCAACACATACAAAAAGCGTGCGCCATCAGTTTTTGCCCGCAAGTCGTCGATGACCACGCCGTGCTCGTCACTGGCCACGCTGACCACCTCGGGCTCCATCGGAACAAAGGCCGACACCGCGCCCAGGTAAGTGGGCGACTCGACCAGAATCTTGCTGCCCGCGTCGATCAGCACCTTGGCCACCAGGTCCAGCCCCTGCTGGCTGCCAGTGGTGATCAGCACCTGCGCCGGGTCAACCGACCACGGCGCGCCGGCGGCGGCGCTTTGCTGGCTCAGGGTGTGCGCCACCATTTCGCGCAGCGGACCATAACCTTCGCTGGCAGCGTATTGCAGCGCGCCAGCCGGGTCGTCGTGCAGCACCCGGGCGCAGGCGGCTGCAAATTCGGCCACCGGAAAGGTCTTGGCAGACGGCAAGCCACCGGCAAAACTGATGATGCCGGGGCGCTCGGTCACTTTCAGAATTTCGCGGATCACCGAGGGGTTCATGCGCGCCGCGCGGCGCGCCAGTTGCCAGGAGCTTGTGGAAGTGGTCATGAGGGGCTCGCTTCAGGGAGAGACGGTTGAGGGAGAAAATGGGTCAGCGGGGTGGCGCTCGCGCACCGGCATTTTTCGCCCGACAAACACCACGGCAATCACCGCCAGGCCAAAGCCAACGGTGAGCGCATCAAGCCGCTCACCCAGCAACGGCACGGCAAACAGCATGCTCAAAAATGGCTGCAGCAGTTGCACCTGGCTGACCCGCACGGTGCCGCCAAGCGCCATGCCCCGATACCAGGCAAAAAAACCCAGCCATTGCGAAAACACCGCGACATAAACAAAGCCCAACCATGCACTCAAAGTAATAGCTGTCTGCGGATATTCCATAAGGGCTAGCGGCATATTTAAGGGTAAACCGATGAGCAGCGCCCAACAGATGACGTGGTCTGCCCGCATGCGTTGCGACAGCAGCGAGCCCATGCCGTAGCCAACGGCCGCACAAGCCATGGCCGCCAGCAGCAAGCTGTCAGCCCACGCCAGCGTGAAGCCGCTGTGGCCCGAGCGCAACAGGGCAAACGCCACTACCAGCACCGTGCCCAGGCCGGCACAAGCCCAAAAACCGGCTGATGGCCGCTGCCGGTGCAGCCAGGCTCCGACCAGCGCGGTGGCCAGCGGTACCACACCAAGCATCACGCTGGCATGCACCGCTTCGACATGGCGCATGGCCATCGACGACAGCATCGGAAAGCCAAACACCACGCCGAGTGTGACCACCCCCAGCGCCGGCCAGTTGGCGCGGCGCGGGATGGGGGCGCGGGTGAGGCGCAGAAAAATGATCGACAGCACGGCAGCAACCGTGGCACGGCCGCTTGCCACAAACAGACCCGAGAGTTGCGGCGTTTGCGGCGTACCAACGGCCAGCCGGGTCAGCGGCAGTGTCAGGGCAAAAATCACCACGCCCAGCAGCCCGAGCCACAGGCCTTTTTGGATCTCGGGCGACAAATGTTTCATGGGGTCAGCGCCCATTCGGCGGCGCTGATGGCGTGCAGCGCGGTGGTGTCAAACAGCGGCACGGCGCAGTGCTGCGGCTCAATCAGCATGGCGATTTCGGTGCAGCCCAGGATGATGGCTTGCGCACCCTGCGCCTGCAGCTGGTCGATGACGCGCAGGTAAGCCTGGCGCGAGGTGTCTTTGACATGGCCCAGGCACAGCTCCTGGTAAATGATTTGGTGCACCTGTTCGCGCTCAGGCAGCGCGGGGGTCAGCACGCGCAGGCCGTGCTGCTCTTCCAGGCGGCTGCGGTAAAAATCCTGCTCCATGGTGAAACGCGTGCCGAGCAAGCCAACCTGGGCAAAGCCAGCTTTTTTGATAGCCAAAGCCGTCGGGTCGGCAATGTGCAGCAGCGGGATGTTGACCGCGGCCTCAATGGCTGGCGCCACTTTGTGCATGGTGTTGCTGCACAGCACCAGCGCATCAGCCCCGGCGACCGCCAGCTTGTACGCCACACCGGCCAGCAAGGCACCGGCAGCGCCCCACTGTCCGCTCGTCTGCATCGCCTCAACTTCAGCAAAATCAACGCTGTAGAGAATGATTTTGGCCGAGTGCAGACCGCCCAGCCGCTGCTTGACGGTCTGGTTGATCAGCTGGTAGTACGGCACGGTAGATTCCCAACTCATGCCTGCGATCAAGCCCAGCGTTTTCATTGCATTACTCCATAAAATATAGCTGACTACGCTTACTCCATAAGCGTTAGAGGCCACTTTTTCTTAAAATGTCGCCATCCAGGCGGCGGTGATGAGCAGCACGCCGGCCATGCTGCGGTTAAACCAGCGCAGCCGCCGCCCGCCATGCTCGGGGTCGGCCAGCCAGCCGCGCAGCAGTGTGCCAATCAGCGCGTAGGTCAGGTTGCTGCACAGGCCAAACAGCAGCAAAATGGGCAGCACCAGCGCAAACCGGCTGCTGAAGTCGTCGCGCCCAGCCAGCCAGCCCGCCACCACCGTCAGCGCCAGCATCCACGCCTTGATATTGAGAAACTGCAACACCACGCCCTGCCAGAACGTCACCTGCAAAGGCCGCGCATCGAGCTGCGTCAGGCTGTTGGCGCGCACCAGCTTGAGCGCCAGCCACAACAAATAGCCCACACCTGCGGCCTGCACCCCGAGGCGCAGCGCCGGCAGCGCCAGCACCAGCGTGCCGATACCCGCTGCGCACAGGCTAAACAGCAGCCCCCAGCCTACCGGTACCGCCAGCACAAAGCGCAGCGCGCGCTTGAAGCCCAGGTTGGCCGCCAACGCGGTGGACAGCGTGGTGTTGGGCCCCGGCGTGAAGCTGGTCGCGGTGCAAAGCACCAGCAGCGCGGTCAGTTCAGCGGGCGGCATGGCGCAAGTAGAAAGAAGTCATGCAATCCACTGTAGCCTGAAAAACAATACAGTTGCAGTACACTTTAAAAAACATTTGATCAATCTGTATTGTTTGATTCTGCAACACAGTTGCCTGGCAAGGAGACCCGTCCGTGTTAATCAGGACCGCAGCACAACCGTTGGCTGAACAGCTCGCCGCCCGGCTGACCGAGCGCATTCAGAGTGGCTTGCTGGCCAGCGGTGCGCGGCTGCCCTCGGTGCGCCAATGCGCGCAGCAGCAAGGCGTGAGCCCCAGCACGGTGGTGGCGGCTTACGACCAGTTGCAGGCGCAAGGCCTGGTGGAAGTGCAGCGAAACCGTGGGTTTTACATAAGAAACAGGGCTTTAGACCTTGCTAGTAAAGCGCTGACAGCTACTGAATCTGAAGTTGCAGGGACGGCTGGCGCAACCCGTGTGCCGGTCAGCGCTGCGGCGTTGATCCGCGGCATGTTTCAGGGCGGCAGCGGGTTGCCGCAACCGGGCCTGGGTGCTTTTCCGCCGGATTGGCTTGAAACAACTTTCTTGACCGCCAGCGTGCGCCGGGTCACCAGCGGCCGGCTGCTGCAAGCCATGTCATTGCAATATGGCGAACCCGCCGGTGATCTGGGGTTGCGCCAGGCGCTGGCAGCCCGGCTCCATACGCTGGCCATTGCGGCAACCGCGTCGCAAATCATCACCACCGTGGGGGCCACCCACGCGCTGGACATTGTCAGCCGCACGCTACTGCGCGCGGGCGACTATGTGATGGTCGAAGAGCCCGGCTGGGCCATTGAATTTGCCCGCCTGGACGCTTTAGGCATGCGCATCCTGCCGGTGCCGCGCGGCGCTGACGGACCCAATCTGGCGGTGATGGCGCGCTACTGCGAACTGCACGCACCCAAGCTGTTTGTCAGTATCAGCGTGCTGCACAACCCGACCGGCACCATGCTCAGCCCAGCCAGCGCGCACCGCCTGCTTCAGCTGGCCCAGCAGCACCAGTTTCACATTGTTGAAGACGACACCTACAGCCACCTGGCCCCGGAGCACGCCACGCGTCTGTCTGCGCTGGATGGCTTGCAACGCACCATTTACGTCAGCGGCTTCTCCAAAATTCTGGCCCCTGGCTGGCGCATCGGTTTTCTGGCCGCGCCGCCTGACCTGTTTGAGCGACTGCTCGACACCAAGCTGCTGGCCACGCTGACCACCCCGGCGCTGCTGGAGAAAGCACTGGCCAGTTGCATCGAGCAAGGCCAGTTACGCCGCCACGCGCTGCAAATCCGCAGCCGGCTTAGTCAGGCACGCAGCCGCAGCGTCAAACTGGCGCTGGCGGCTGGCTGCACTTTTGCCGCGCCGCCGGCAGGGCTATTTGGCTGGGTCGATACCGGTGTCGATACCGACCTGCTGGCGCAGCGCATGCTGGATGTGGGCTATCTGCTGGCCCCCGGCTCACTGTTTCATGCCACGCGCGCACCCAGCACGCTGATGCGCATCAACTTCTGCACCACGCAGGAGGCAACGTTTTGGCACGTCTTTGCGTCCATGCGCCAGCAAGGCTGACATCCGTCGGCGTGGTCTCAATTCAGCCTAAAATTTTTCACTTTCAGCAGGAAAGGCGCGCCTCATGAAGACAGCATTGCTGGTGGTCGATGTGCAAACCGGGCTATGCCGCGGCGAGTGGGCTGCGTTTGACATCAATGCGGTGATTGGCCGGATCAATGCGGTGGTTGCCAAGGCGCGCGCGGCCGGGGCGCTGGTCGTCTGGATACAGCACGAGGAAGACGCTGGGCCGCTGCAATTTGGCACAGCCGACTGGCAACTTGATGCGCGGCTGCACGTCAGCGCCGACGACCCGCGGGTACGCAAAACGGTGGCCAACGCCTTTCATCGCCCCGACCTGCAGGCCTTGCTGCAGTCGTATGGAGTGCAGCACCTGCTGGTGTGTGGTCTGCAAAGTGAGTTTTGTGTCGATTCAACCGTGCGCGGTGCGCTCGCGCTGGGTTATCCGGTGACCCTGCTGTCGGATGCACATTCCACTGTGGCCAATGGCGTGCTGACTGCCACTCAAATTTCGGCGCATCACAATGCCACGCTGGCCAACCTGGGGGGTTATGGGGTTGCTGTCACGCTGGCCCGGGCTGCCGATGCACAGCTGTACTTTTGACCCGTTGCGAATCAGCGCATCATGGATTCGCTCTTTGGTACCGCCGAATTTGCGGCACATCGATTGACCGAAACCGATTTGCCTACGCTGCAAGCCTTCTTTGATGCCAACACCGCGTACTTTCTGACGGTGAGTGGTGAGCCCGCATCGAAGGATGAGGCACTTCAGGAGTTTGAGGATCACCCCCCGCCCGAAATGCCATTTGATGAACTGATGCTGGTGGGTATCTTTGATCGGTCCGGTCAGTGGGTGGCGATGGCATCGATCGTCTCCAACCTGCTGGCACCGGCGGTTTGGCACATTGGCTTGTTCATCGTTGCGACTTCCCTACACGGCACTGGCATCGCGACCCGCGTTTACACGGCTCTGGAAAATTGGCAACGCGCACAAGGCGCGCAATGGATTCGCCTGGGCGTGGTGTTGGGCAATGCTCGTGCCGAGCGTTTCTGGGAAAAGTGTGGCTACCAGGAGGTTCGCCGCCGTATCGACGTATCTTTGGGCAAGTCAAGTCACACCGTGCGGGTGATGGTCAAACCGCTGGGTACTGCGGGCGTTGCGGATTACCTGCGACTTGTGGCGCGGGATCGCCCAGAGTGATTCGCTGAGGCGCACGGCGATGAACACAATTTGACCGACATGGCATCACGATTGTCAGGACATCATCCGGACGGTATCATCGACCAAACCCAAATGAGAACACTGCTATGAGTACTTTAAATCTTTCCAAATCCGAGCGAATTGATGTTCGTGCCAGCACTTCGGTGAAACAGCTGTTGCAGGAAGCCGCCCGCACGTGTCATAAAAATGTCAGTGAATTTTTACTGGATGCGGGTGTCACCGCTGCCAATCAGGCCTTGG
>JAIFMT010000029.1 GCA_020048295.1 Rhodoferax sp. | reverse complement strand
CCTTGACCGGGCGCGGTGCCACCTTGCCATCGGCACCGACCACCATCACCGAGTCGCCTTGCGGTGAACGCGTGACCGCTTGCTGCGGCAGGGTGATGGCATCGCTGGCCTGGGCTTGCTCCAGCCGCACCCGCACAAACAGCCCCGGCAGCAGCGTGCCACCCGGGTTGGGCACTTCGGCGCGCAGCGTGATCTGGCCGCTGGTGGCATCCACCGTCAGGTCAGAAAACAGCAGCCGTCCGGGGCGCGCATATTCACTGCCGTCTTCGAGCACCAGCTTGACGCTGGCACCCTGACTGCCGGCGCGCTTGAGCTGACCGTTGTCCATGGCGCGGCGCAGTTTCATCACCTCAGCGGCAGACTGGGTGAAGTTGACGTACATCGGGTCAATTTGCTGAATCACGGCGAGTTGGGTGGCTTCGCCTTGTCCGACCAGCGCGCCTTCGGTGACCAGTGCCCGGCCAATGCGTCCGGCAATCGGAGCCGTGAGGTTGGCGTAACCGACGTTGATGCGCGCCACCTGCACGGCGGCGCGCGCTACCGCCACGTCGGCCGCGGCGAGCTTTTGCGCCGCCTGGGCGTTGATGAAATCCTGCTCGCTGATGGCTTTGGCCTGCGCCAGCGGCTTGAAGCGCTCGGCTTGCGCGCTGGCTTGCATCAGGTTGGCTTCGGCCTTGGCCACGTTGGCCTCGGCGCTGGCCAAGGCCGCTTCATACGGGCTGGCATCAATCTGAAACAGCGGCTGGCCGGCCTTGACATCGCTGCCTTCAGTGAACAGGCGCTTTTGCAGGATGCCAGCCGCGCGCGCTCGCACTTGCGCCACGCGTGAGGCTTCGAGCCGGCCGGGCAGCTCGGTGATCAGCCCGACATCGCCCGGTGCCACGGTGATCACGCCAACTTCAGCCGGTGGCATGCCGCCCCCTGGTCCGCCCGGGCCGGCTGGCGCGGCACCCTGGCCGCAGGCGCTTAGCAGCAGGGCAGCGAGCAGCGGCAGTGGTCCGCGCAGCAGGGCGCGTGGGGTGGTGCGTTGGGGATAGGGAGAACTGGCAAACGGCAGGCAGGTCAAGTGCATGATGTGTTTTTCCGGGAAAGTTGACAGCCCGCAGCAGGGCAGCAGAAAGTGCATTGATTTTCCGCAAATTATACATACAATCGTGAATGTATCTTTTTAGCCTTTTGTAAAAATGCCACGCAGAACCAAAACCGAAGCCTTGGCCACCCGCCATCAGTTGCTGGAGGCAGCGACCCGGGTGTTTGCTGAAAAAGGCGTGTCGCGCACCTCGCTGCAAGACATTGCGCTGGCAGCAGGCACGACGCGCGGCGCGATCTACTGGCACTTCAAAAACAAGGCGGATTTGTTCAACGCGATGATGGAGTGCGCCATTTTGCCGATCGAGCAAGCCATGGCGCAAATTGGCCACGACCCGGCGCAAGACCCCCTGGCCGAACTGGAGCACGCCATGTTGCAGGCCATGCGCAGCATTGCAGGCGATGCCCGCACTCGGGCCATTTTTGAGATTGCCACGCTGAAAGTGGAGTACGTCGATGAGTTGCTGGCAGTCAAGGCGCGCCATGTGCAAGCCATTGCCGACGGTACCCAGCAGATGCACCGCAGTCTGCAGGAAGCGGCCGCGCGCCGGGGCATCTCACTGGCGCTGCCGTTTGATGTAGCGGCAGCGGGGTTGCAGGCCCTGATGTCCGGATTGATCCACACCTGGATGCTGTCGCCCTGTGCCTTTGACCTGGTATTGGTTTCGCAAGCTGCCATTCGCACCTATTTGGCGGGCTTGGGTTTGCGCTAAAGCACCGGCTCAGTCTTCCATGAAGCGGGTGGCGTGGGTCAGGTCGTCATCAATGCTGCCACCGTGCATGGCGTTGACAAACTTTTTCCATGGCAAGTCGGGCTCAGCCAATTGAAACCCATAAACACCATCAAAGCCATTGGCTTTGTCGCGCACCGCCTTGACCTGGATGGTGGAATGCTCTGCTTTGCCCAACTGAACCTGCGCTTGCCCCCACACGCCCAGCGGTATGGCCGACTTGCAGCGGGCCTGAAAACCAAACTCTGACAGGTCCGTCAGGATCAACGCATAGGCTGACTTGGCCGTTGCCGTGGCGACCGTCAAGCGCGCCGGGCACTTGACCGAATAGCGTTCGTGGCGGCGCAGTGGATGGGTCTGCACCTGGCTGGCCGGTACGTCGGGGAGTACTTTTTGATACGCTTCAAGGTTGTAGATGGCATGCAGCAGCACCCTGTGCCGGGCATCAAGCTGGGCAAAAACCTGGGTGCGCTGGTTAAAAAAATAATCCAGCAGCGCTGGCGTCATGACCGGATCATTGGTGGTGTGGTAGCGCCGGTTGGGCAAGACGATATTTGGCAGGGTGGCCTTGAAAAAATAGTGGTGCAGGTCGCGCCGCTGTTTTTTATGTCCATAGACCCGCTCAAACCGCTGGCCAGCCAAGTCAAGGTCCAGCGTGGCACCAATGGCCGGTGCGCCATTGGCAAAGTCGTAATTGTTGACCAGTTTCTGTTGCAGTCGGTTAAACATCAACAAGGCCTCGTACAACTCAATCCGGTTGGGGTTGACGGCAATCACCAGGTGGCGGCTGTCAAAGAAGGTTCGGCAGTACTCGTGCATGAACTTCATCAACGGGAACAGGATGGTGCCACCGGTTTTGCGGAATTTTGGGTGGACGGCCAGCGCCGATACTTCAGCGATGTGGCCGGTTTGCGCACGCACTTCGGTCAGGTCAAAAATGCTTTGCAGTGGAAAACCAAACAGGCTCTCCCGAATCAGCGAGATGGTTCCCACCACTTCGCCATCAAACTTGGCGCACAAGGTGGTGGTGGTGGGCAGCGCGTGGTAGATCGTGACGCGCATGCCAGAGGGGTCTGGTTTCATGAAACCGCTGCCTACATAGGCATCGTGCAGCAGCTTGAAACAGGCTTCGAGTTCTTCCTGGGTGCTGGCAATTTTCAGGACCAAGCGCGCATCCGGGTGCAGATCACACTCTACAAAGGCACGGTAAAGCGCAAAGCGTGCCGGGCGTGGCAGAAAAGAAAAGGCCTTGCGCAGTGACTGACGGAATTGGTGTGAAATGCTCATGCCCAACTCACAGGCTTTGCAGCTTTTGCAAAGCCAGCTGCAGGGTCTCTGTCTTTTTGGCAAAGCAAAAACGCACCACTTGCTGATCAAAGCCGTTGCCGTAAAACGCCGACAGTGGAATGGCCGCTACGCCCACATCCGTGGTCAGCCATTTGCAAAACGCCGCTTCATCCAGATCATTGATTTGCGAGGTGTCAACGCACTGGAAATAAGTGCCCTCACACGGCAGCAGTTTGAAGCGGGTGTGTGCCAGCCCAGCACGAAACAGGTCACGTTTTTGCTGGTAAAAACTGGGCAGGTTCAGGTAGGGTTCTGGTTGCGCCATGAATTCGGCCAGCGCGTGCTGCATCGGGGTATTGACGGTAAACACGTTGAACTGGTGCACCTTGCGGAACTCGTGGGTCATTTCAGCCGGGGCTGCCACGTAGCCGACTTTCCAGCCCGTGACGTGGTAGGTCTTGCCAAAGCTCGACACCACAAAGGCCCGCTCGGCCAGAGCGGCAAACCGGGCCGCGCTTTGATGCGCGGCGCCATCAAACACCATATGTTCATACACCTCGTCGCTGATCAGAACCACGTTGGTGGGGGCCAGCAAGTGTTCCAACTGCTGCATGTCTGCCGCTGACCAAACGGTACCGCTGGGGTTGTGCGGCGTGTTGACGATGATGGCGCGGGTTTTCGGCGTGATGGCGGCGGCAATTTTGGCGAAGTCAGGTCGAAAGGTGCCAGGGGTCAGGGGCACGCGCACTGGCACACCGCCGGCCAGTTCGATGTTGGGCACATAGCTGTCGTAGCAGGGTTCCAGCACGATGACTTCATCGCCGGTGTGAACAATGGCAAGTATCGCCGTCAGAATCGCCTGCGTGGCACCCGCTGTAATGGTAATTTCACTTGTAGCCAAATACCGGCGTGCGTACATTGCTTCAATTTTTGAAGCAACTGCCTCGCGCAGCGCGGGCACGCCGGCCATTGGTGGGTATTGGTTGAAACCTTGTTGCATGGCGCGGGTCACGCCATCCACCAGCGTGGGGTCGCAGGCAAAGTCCGGGAAACCCTGCCCCAGATTGACCGCACCGGTTTCTGCGGCCAGCGCTGACATGACGCTGAAGATGGTGGTGCCCACCTGGGGCAGCTTGGAGCGAAGGCTGGGGCAGGGCATGGCGAAGTGGCTTGGCTAGGTGGCTTGGCTAGGTGGCTTGGCTGGTGCTGGCTGGCGAGGGCTGCCGGGCGATGCGCGCCAGCAAATCAATCACCGCCGGCTCTTCGCCAACGGAGGGGTTGAGCGTGAAGCACACCTGTGGATGCACCGACCGCAAATCACTCACCAGCAAGGGCATGTCTTCGCGCGCATGGCGACCCACACCCAGAAACATGGGTACCACGGTGATGTGGTTCACCCCTTGTTGCACCAGCTCACCCACGGTGGTGGCCAGGTCGGGTTCGGTACGTTCCAGAAATGCACAGCGCACCAGTGATTGCGGCTCCGATTCAAGCATGCGCTGCGCGACGGTGTCGATGGGAATGCGCCAGGCCGGGTCGCTTGAACCATGACCAAAGAGAACGGTAGCTTGCATTGGGTAATCCTTCAAAGTCAATGTCAAAAATGGGAGTAAAAAACTAGCGCCTGAAAACCAGCCAGCCAAATGCCGTGAGCGACAGGCCTGAGTAAATCAAACCGGGCAGGGCGGCTGTCAGCCAGGGCTGCCAGTTTTGCAAGTTTCCCATGTAACCAAAGACATTGTTGAGCAGAAAGAAACTGATGCCAGCCATCACCCCGCCAAACACATAACCGGTAATGCCGCCAGAGCGAAAGTGCAGATAGGCAAAGGGCAGCGCCAGCACCACCATCACCAGGCAGCTCAAGGGGTAAAAAACCTTGCGCCAAAAACTGATTTCGTAGCGTTGCGCGGCCTGCGCGTTGCTTTGCAAGTGCCGGATGTACTGAAACAGGTCGATGGTGCGCATGCGGTCTGGGTCAAGCAAAGCCGCAGACACCATTTCGGCGCTGATCTGGTTGGGCCAGCGCAATGTGGGCAGCGAGGCGCGTTCGATGTGGGTGGTGGCGGTGTCGCCGCGATTGTCGAACTCGGTGCGATGCGCATCTGTCAGCAGCCAGGCCTCGTCGTCCTGCAAGGTAGCGGATGATGCCTGCGTCATGGACAACAAAAACCCCCTGTTGTCAAACTCAAAGATCCGGATGCCCCGCAAGCTGCTGTCAGGGGCGAGTTCACCGACGTTGACGGCAAATTGGCTATAGGTCTGCTTTTCCTTCAGCCAGGCCCCGGTTTGCCCCACCGTGATGAAGCCGGTGTAACGCGCTTTGAGCAATTGCGCCGTGCGGTCAGCCATCGGGGCCAGGTAGTCGCCCACGGCAAAGGTCAGCAGTACAAATGCCAGTCCCAGCATCAGCAAGGTTTTGAGCGCACGCCAGGGATCGAGGCCGCTGGTGCGCAAAATCGTGTACTCCGAGCTTTGCGCCAGCCGGGCCATCACTGTTATGGTGCCAATCAGCACTGTGATCGGCATCAGCTCGTAGAGGTGCCCCGGCACCAGCAGCGTGACATACGTGAGGGCATGAACCAGCTGGTAGCTGCTGCCAGGACGGCCCAGTTGTTGCACCTCGTCAACAAAATCGATGAAAAAAAATAGCGACAAAAACCCCAGCGTTACAAAAGCCACGGCGTTGATGACCTCGCCATAAATCAGTCGGCGCAGGGTCTTCATGCAGTGGCCTCTGCGGCAGGTTGTCGGCCGCGCCTGACGCTCAGGAAATGCGCCAATGACCAGTTGTTGTGCACCAGTGTCAGCCAAATAACGGCCAGCACAAAAATGCCACCGTGCAGACCCAGCATGTATTGGACCCCACCCACCTTTCCCGAGACGATCCAGCTTTGGCCCAGATTGATCAGGTTGTAATACGTGACAAATGTAAACAATGAAAAAACCAGATTGACACTTTTGTTGATGCGCGGATTCACGCTGGAGACCGCTAGCCCGATGATCACAAAGTTGAGCACGGCCACAATCATGCCAAAGCGCCAGGACAGTTCGGCCTGGCTGCTGGCCGCGTTGCGGTGGTTCAACAGATTCAAGGTGGACTGAATTTTGGCGGGTTCAGTGGTCTGGCTGCCCAGCACTTCGTTGCTGACCTGGGTGCCGTAAACCTCGAATTCACTGATCTTGAGGTCCTGGGAGGTCAAGCTACTTTCGAGGCGTTGGCCGTTGTTGAGGAGTAGAAACTGCCCTTGCGGCAGTGCTTCAATGCGCCCGCTGCGCGCCGAGGTGACGGTTTGCTTGCCGTGTTCGGTGCTGGCAATGAACACGTTGGAGCCAGTTTTATCAGTGGAGAGATTCTTTTCGACAAAAAATACGCGGTTGCCACTGGCGGACTCCTGAAATCGGCCGGGCACGATACGTTCCAGATCGTTGCGCTGCTCGTACTGGTTTTTAAGGTCTTCGATGCGCCCTTTGCTCCATGGCAGCAACACCAGTGAAAGCGCCGCCACCACCAGAAACACGGGCCACGAGAATCGCATCAAGGGACGCAACAAGCCCGCCAGACCCTGGCCGCTGCAAAGCCAGATCACCATTTCACTGTCGCGGTACATGCGTGACAGCGTGGCGATGATGGCAATGAACAGGCTCATCGTCAGCAAGGTCGGCAAGTAGGCCAGCACGGTGTACCCCATCACCAGCGTGACATCCGAGGGGTTGAACCCACCGCGTGAGGCTTGCCCCAGCGTGCGGATCAAGATCATGGTCATCACCACGGTGACCAGCACAATCAGCGTGGCACCAAAACTGCGCGACAGCTCTTTGCGTAAGGAAGAATGGAATAACATGGCGAAAAAGGAAAACCGCAATTATGAACTTTGAGCTCAAAACTTTGGCCCAGTACGACCTGGCACACGAAAAAACAGATGCCTTGCTGGTGTTTCTGACCAGCGCCTTCCATGCCGGCAAAGACGCGTTGTCGGTGCTGGCCGCCAAGGCTTTGAAGGCTAAAGACTTGTCGGATGAGGCGGGCCAACTGCTCGACATACACCGCCCCGCTGGGTTGGGCTGCACCAGGGTGGTTTTGCTGCAGCTCGGCGATGCCAAATTGGCTGACATGCGCAAGGCCGTGACCGCTGCGGTCGCGCTGATCAAATCGGCCAAGCCACAAAAAATCTGCCTGCACTTTGCCAACCAGCCCGATGATGCGCTGCTGCGCTGCGCCGTGGCCACGCTGGCCGATGCCAGTTATGTCTATACCACCACCAAATCCAAACCCGAGCCACGCAGCCTTGAGCGCGTGATGCTGCTGGTGGCCGATGACCAGCCGCTGCGCGCCGGCTTTGAGCGGGCGGTGGCAGCCGTGACCGGCATCGAGCTGGCCAAGGAGTGGGGCAACCGGCCTGCCAACCATGCAACTCCCAGCCTGCTGGCGCAGGCCGCGGAGGCATTGGCCAAGCTGCCACGCGTCAAATGCAAGGTGCATGGCCCCAAAGAGGTGGCCAAACTGGGCATGGGTGCTTTTATGGCGGTGGCGCAAGGCTCGGACGAGCCGCTGCGTTTCATCGAACTGAGCTACACCGGGGCAGGCAAGGCCACGCCGCCCACGGTGTTGGTGGGCAAAGGCATCACCTTTGACAGCGGTGGCATTTCGATCAAGCCCGCCGCTGAGATGGACGAGATGAAGTTTGACATGTGCGGCGCGGCCAGCGTGCTGGGCGTGTTTCGGGCGTTGGCTGAGTTGCAGCCCGACATCAACGTTGTGGGGCTGATTCCAGCCTGCGAAAACCTGCCCAGCAGCCGTGCCGTGAAGCCCGGCGATGTGGTCACCAGCCTGAGCGGGCAGACCATCGAAATTCTCAATACCGATGCCGAAGGCAGACTGGTATTGTGCGATGCGCTCACTTATGCAGAGCGTTTCAAGCCGCGTGTGGTGCTTGATATTGCCACCCTGACCGGTGCCTGCGTGATAGCGCTGGGTGCCGTGCGCAGCGGTTTTTTCTCCAGGGACGAAGCGTTGTCGAAGGCGCTGCTGGCCGCCGGAGAGTCGGCACAAGACCTGTGCTGGCCCATGCCACTGGACGACGACTACGCTGAAGGCCTGAAAAGCAATTTTGCCGATGTGGCCAACGTGGCCGGCCGGCCCGGCGGTGCCATTACCGCAGCCAAGTTCTTGCAGCGCTTTACCGACAAATACACCTGGGCGCACCTGGACATTGCCGGTTCCGCCTGGACCAGCGGCAAAGCCAAGGGGGCCACCGGCAGACCTGTGGGCTTGCTGCTGGACTACCTGATGGCCTTGCAAGGCGTGGACAAGGCAGCGTGACCCCGGTGGCCTTTCATGTGCAAGTGCCCGACAAAATGGGCTACACCTGCCGTTTGTTGCGCAAGGCCGTGTCGCGGGGTTCGCGGCTGACCGTAACGGCTGATGCCCCCACGCTGGCAGAGCTTGACCAGGCGCTGTGGCTGTTTTCGGCCACCGATTTTGTGCCGCACTGTGTTGACACTGCCCCGGGCAGCGTGCTGGACAGATCGCCAGTGGTGTTGTCCACCGCGGTGCCAGCGCTTCACGGGCCTGATCCTTCGATGATTTTGGTCAACCTGGGGCACGATGTGCCCGCTGGTTTTGCCGGCTTTGCACGTGTCATTGAAGTGGTGTCTGACGACGCACAGGACCTGCGGCTGGCCCGCCAGCGTTGGAAGCAGTATCTGAATGCTGGCATCACGCCGGTCAAACATGAACTGGGCGCACCCACCCCATGAATTCACCGCCCAAAAATTTGCCACGCTTCATTCCAACCCTGACGGAGGTGGTGGATCCGGCCAGCCTGACGGGCCTGGCCCGGCCATCCCGGCCCGATGTTGAGGCTTTGATCACGCTGGTGCAGCAGCAGATTCAGCCTATTTTTGAGCGCCGCTTGCAAGAAGAGTTTGACCGCCTGGTGCGCGCCACTGTGGCACGGCAATGGGCTGACATCAGTACCCGGTTGAAGGATGAAATGGACATGTTTGTGCGTCAGGCAGTGATGGATGCCGTCGGAAACGCTGATCCTTATCGGAAATAAGTCAAATTTATGACGTATAAGGTAACTAACGCGCCGGGCTTGGTGACTACCCTATGAAGATGGCGCAAAAATTGCGTTATCGTTCGCGTTGCTGAATTTTTTTGGTTCACAATTTTTTTAACCTGGAGTTATCTATGCAAATGAAATTGAAATTGACGGTTGCTGCTGCCATTGCCGGCGCTGCTGGTGTTGCGCTGGCCCAAGACATGGTTGTCAAGATCGGCCACGTGGCCCCCATGTCGGGTGGCCAGGCCCATTACGGCAAGGACAACGAAAACGGCGTTCGCATGGCCATTGAAGACCTGAACGCGCAGAAAATCATGATCGGTGGCAAGGCCGTCAAATTTGAAATTGCGGCTGAAGATGATGCAGCTGACCCGAAACAGGGCACGGCTGTTGCACAGAAATTGTGCGATGCCAAAGTGGCTGGTATCGTCGGTCACCTGAATTCGGGCACCACTATTCCTGCGTCCAAGATTTATAACAACTGCGGCATTCCGCACGTCACTGGTGCTGCTACCAATCCTGATCTCACCAAACCAGGCTACAAGACCACTTACCGCATCATTGCCAACGATCTGGCGCTGGGCGGTGGTGTTGCTGACTATGCAGCGGATAAATTGAAGGTCAAAAAAGTTGCCGTGATTGACGACCGCACGGGTTATGGACAACCGCTGGCCGAAGTGTTCATGGCGAGGGCCAAGACCAAAG
>JAIFMT010000180.1 GCA_020048295.1 Rhodoferax sp. | reverse complement strand
ACATCAACATGGAGAAGGTAAACAGCGAGATGTAGGAAAAAAAGCGGTTGTAGCCATCATCCTCATCCATATAACCGACGGTATAGATATGAACCGCCAACGACACAAAGGTCACGACAGCCATCATCATGGCGCTGAGTCCATCAATCAAAAACCCAACCTCCATCTTGAGGCCGCCCAACACCATCCAGGTGTAGATAGTTTCATTAAAGCGTGCCCCGTCGACCGTCACACTTTTGAGCACCATCGCCGACAGAGCAAACGACAAAAATACACTGAAGATGGTGATTGAATGCGAAATTCGGCGACCGATCAGGTTGCCACCGAACTTTGTACCCCAAAAACCGGCCACCACCGATCCAGCCAATGGAGCCAGCGCAATGGTCAACAATGTCGAAACTGAAAGAGTTTGACTCATGGTGCTTAACCCTTAAGCGAGTCGAGTTCATCGACATTGATATTTGAACGGGTGCGGAACAGCAGCACCAGAATCGCCAGACCAATGGCCGCCTCGGCTGCTGCCACGGTGAGGATAAAGAAAACAAAAATCTGTCCGTCCATGTTCCCCAGGTAGTGTGAGAAGGCAACAAAGTTAGTGTTCACTGCCAGCAACATCAATTCGAGTGCCATCATCAGCACAATGAGGTTTTTGCGATTCAGGAATATCCCGATCACCGAGAGCGCGAACAACATGGCACCCAAAGATAAAAAATGGCCTAAAGTCAGCGTCATGGTTTGTTCTCCCTCACCGGGTCGTTGCCAGTCGTTGCACCCAGCGCCGGCCTGGTGGGCGCGTATTTGGCTAACGTCATGCGGTCCTTTGACTTGACACGCACCTGATCTGCGGCATCGATAGACTTGGTATCTTTTCTGTGACGCAAAGTCAGCGCAATGGCGGCAATCATCGCCACCAACAACAAGGCAGCGGCGACCTCCAGCGGATAGAGGTACTCGGTGTAGAGCAACTTACCCAGTTCGCGAGTATTGGAATATTGCCCACCTCCCGGGCTGGCAAGTGCAACCACCGGTATTGCCTCGTTGGTCTGAAATCCGCCGAGCAGCACAGCGGACATTTCCAAAATAATAACAACGCCAACGAGCGCTGCCAACGGGAAGTGCTTCCAGAAATCGACACGCGCACCCTCCACGTTGATGTCAAGCATCATCACAACAAAAAGAAACAATACCATCACCGCACCCACATAAACCAACACCAGGGTGATCGACAGAAACTCGGCCTTGAGCAGCATCCAGATCATGGCTGCCTGAAAAAACGACAATACCAGAAACAGCACAGCATGCACCGGGTTTCGGGCCGTGATGACACGGAAGGCGGCGAACAGCAGCACTGCCGAAAAAACATAAAACAAACCAGTCTTGACATCCATAGTCAGCGCATCTTTCGTAGGGGGTCAGCGGTATTTGGCATCGGCTGCCTTATTGGCAGCGATTTCCTGCTCATAGCGGTCACCAACGGCCAGCAGCATTTCTTTGGTGAAATACAAATCGCCGCGCTTTTCGCCGTGGTATTCCAGAATATGCGTCTCGACAATCGAGTCCACTGGACAGCTTTCTTCGCAGAAGCCACAAAAAATACATTTGGTCAAATCGATGTCATAGCGACTGGTGCGGCGGGAGCCATCGGCCCTTACCTCCGACTCAATGGTGATCGCCATCGCCGGGCAAACGGCTTCACACAATTTGCAAGCAATGCAGCGCTCCTCACCATTCTCATAGCGGCGCAAGGCATGCAGGCCGCGAAAACGTGGCGACAACGGTGTTTTTTCTTCAGGATACTCCTGAGTGATCTTGGGCCTGAAGGTATATTTGCCGGTCAACACCAAGCCTTTGATAAATTCAGCCAGCAGGAAACTGGACAGAAAATCTTTCAGACTGAAAGGCGGCTCAACTGCGGGCGCACTGGCGCTTGATATTTGGGTAGTCATGGGGCCGTTCTACTTATTTCCAGATATTCCACGGAGTCTGCATCCATACCGCCACAACCACCAGCCAGACCAGTGTGACCGGGATGAAAATCTTCCACCCCAAACGCATGATCTGGTCGTAACGATAGCGTGGGAATGTGGCACGCACCCAGATAAAAAGGGTCACGATGACAAAAGTCTTGATGCCAAGCCAGATCCATCCCGGAATCCAGTCAAGTGCAGCGACAGGCGACAACCATCCTCCCAGAAACAAGACGCTGGTCAGAATCGACACCAGCCACATGTTCGCGTATTCGGCCAGATAAAACATGGCGTAAGACATGCCTGAGTACTCGACCATGTGACCTGCAACAATTTCTGACTCACCCTCCACCACGTCAAATGGATGTCGATTAGTTTCGGCCAGACCCGACACAAAATACACAACAAATATGGGCAGCAACGGTAGCCAATTCCAGGAGAGGAAATTCAGCCCCATTGCGGCAAACTGACCTTTGCTCTGGCCAATGACAATTTCAGTCATGTTCATGCTGGCAGAAACCATCAGCACAATAACAATGCAAAAACCCATGGCCAATTCGTAGCTCACCATTTGCGCCGATGCACGCAGGGCACCCAAAAACGGATACTTGGAGTTGGAAGACCATCCGGCAATCACCACCCCATAGACCTCCATCGAGGCGATGGCCATCACAAACAGCAACCCCGCATTGATGTTGGCCAACGCGACATCCGGGCCGAACGGCACCACTGCCCAGGCCGCCAGTGAAGGTGCAATGGTCAACACAGGACCGAGAAAAAACAAACCCTTGCTGGCAGCGGCAGGTGTCAGAATTTCCTTGGCCAGGAGTTTCATAGCATCAGCAATGGGTTGCAGCAAGCCCATGGGACCCACCCGATTTGGACCAATGCGGATCTGCATCCAGCTGATGAGCTTGCGCTCCCACAACGTCAGGTACGCCACCGCACCCATCAGCGGTGCCACCACCACCACAATCTTGATCAGTGCCCATAAGACGGGCCACACCACATCAGTCCACCAGGTCGCAGCGATCAGCCCGGCACCCATGTTAAAGATCGCATCAATCATGCAGCCACCTCCGCAACCGGGTTTTGAGTTCTGGCGTCTGCTGTCGATTGCAAGCTACTGGCACGCCGGACCATCCCGTCGAGTGCGTAGATGCCTGCAACCACAGGCCAACCATCCCTGGGAGCCATATCAGCCACAACAGTTGTTGCATTGCTGAGAAGTTCGGAACGAACCCACCCCTTGTCGATGCCCTGGATGCTCTGCAGCACCTCTTCTGAAGAAGCGAAGTTGAAGTCTGGCAAGCCAAGCAAATTGGCCAACACGCGAATCACTTTCCAGGCGGGACGTGTCTCGCCAAGCGGCCTGACGACCGCATGGAAACTCTGTGCGCGACCTTCGGCATTGACAAAGGTGCCAGAGGTTTCGGTGTATGGCGCAACGGGCAGCAGTACATCACTGATCGTCATGTTGGCTTTGAACGGACTCAAGGTAATCACCATGTCTGCCTTGGACAAAGTACTGGTTGCCTCCTTGCCTGCAGCACTGTCAAACTCAGGTTCGACACCCAGCAACAGCACCGCTTTCAAGCGACCGTCAAGCATCTGCGCTGCACTCAACCCGCCCGTCGCAGTAGGTAACGCCTTTGCCAACTGGGCACCGACAGTGTTAGCTGCCTCCGTCAGATAGCCAACTGTGGCACCGGTTTGTGTGGCAATCCAGTTGGCCAATGACAGCAAACCACTGGCGTTCACATGGTGCGCGGCAGCGTTACCCAACAATACAGCCTTGTGGGTATCAGCGCTTAACAGCGAGGCAGCAATCGCCTGGGCTGACGCGTCAGGCACGGCAGCAACCGGTGCAGCGATGCCTTTGACCTGGGCAACTGCAGCTGCAATATTGGCCAACAACTGCACCCAGTTCGAAGGCGCACCGACCAGGCTGTTAGTCACTGGCATCGCCCAATCAAGCTGCGCGGCTACCAAGGCATTGACCTTGCATCCCCTGCGCGCCGCCTGACGGATGCGCTGGGCAAACAACGGATGGTCTTTGCGCAGATTGGAGCCGATCACCAGTACGCTGCGCAACTCTGAAAGTGAAGCAATGGATCGGCCCAGATAGCGAATGCCCTCGATCGCCGGAAACTCGGCATTGCGTAGTCGGTAGTCGATGTTGGGGCTGCCCAAGCCCTGCATGAGCTTGGCGGTCAACTGCAATTCTTCAAGCGTGCTGTGCGGACTGACCAATGCACCAAGACTGCCAGCGCCATGCTCCACTGAGATTTGCTTGACGCCATTGGCCACATATTCAAGCGCCGTCTGCCAATCCACCGTATTCCAGACACCGCCTTGCTTGATCATCGGCGAAGTCAATCGCTCGCCACAGTTCAACGCTTCATACGAAAACCGATCACGATCAGCAATCCAGCACTCATTGATGGCCTCGTTTTCAAAAGGAACAACACGCATGACCCGATTGCTTTTAACTTGCACAACGAGGTTGGCACCGGTGGAGTCATGCGGGCTGATGGATTTTCGACGCGATAGCTCCCAAGTGCGGGCGCTGTACCGGAAAGGCTTGCTGGTCAGTGCGCCAACCGGGCAGATGTCGATCATGTTGCCAGAAAGCTCCGAATCAATCGTGCGCCCAACATAGGTTTCGATTTCGCAATGCTCACCGCGGTGGGACATACCAAGCTCCATGTCGCCAGCAATTTCCTGACCGAAGCGGACACAGCGCGTGCAATGAATGCATCGGCTCATTTCCTGCATCGAAATCAGCGGGCCAACGTCCTTGACGTGAACCACGCGCTTTTCTTCTTCATAACGCGAATTCGATGTGCCATAACCTACCGCCAAATCCTGCAACAGGCACTCACCGCCCTGATCGCAAATCGGGCAGTCAAGCGGGTGGTTGATCAGCAGGAACTCCATCACCGACTGCTGTGCCTTGATGGCTTTGTCGCTCTTGGTGCGCACCACCATGCCCTGAGTCACCGCAGTAGCGCAGGCAGGCATGGGTTTGGGCATTTTTTCAATGTCAACCAGACACATGCGGCAACTTGCAGCAATGCTGAGCTTTTTGTGGTAGCAGAAGTGCGGAATGTAAGTGCCCGCCTTCTCGGCCGCATGCATCACCATGCTGCCTTCAGCGATATCTACTTTTTTGCCGTCGAGTTCAATTTCAATCATCTGGAGACTCGCTCAAACATAAGCCGGGACCATGCAGGTCTTGTGGGCCACGTGGTATTCAAATTCAGGCATGAAATGCTTGAGCATGGCGCGCACCGGCATGGCGGCGGCATCGCCCAGGGCACAGATCGTGCGGCCCTGAATATTTTCTGCCACCGAATTCAATAACTCCATGTCAGACGGCTTACCGTGACCGTTTTCGATGCGGTCCACCACACGCCACAACCACCCGGTGCCTTCGCGGCAAGGCGTGCACTGGCCGCAGGACTCGTGCATGTAAAAGTAGCTCAGGCGCTGCAGGCTTTTGACCATGCAGCGGGAGTCGTCCATGACGATGACCGCGCCCGAACCCAGCATCGAACCCGCCTTGGCGATGGAGTCATAGTCCAGGGTGCAATCCATCATTAGATCAGCCGGCAGCACGGGAGACGACGAACCGCCGGGAATGACCGCCTTCAACTTGCGACCGGTTCGCACACCGCCCGCGAGTTCCAGTAATGTGGCAAACGGCGTACCCATTGGGACTTCATAGTTGCCAGGTAACTCGACATCGCCGCTGACTGAATAGATCTTGGTGCCACCGTTGTTAGGTTTGCCACACGCCAAATACGCTGCACCGCCATTGCGGATGATCCAGGGTACCGCAGCAAAGGTTTCGGTGTTGTTGATGGTCGTTGGTTTGCCATACAAGCCAAAGCTTGCCGGGAATGGCGGTTTGAAGCGTGGTTGGCCTTTTTTTCCTTCCAGGGACTCCAGCAGACCGGTTTCTTCGCCGCAAATATAGGCGCCAAAGCCATGTGCTGCATGCAATTGAAAGCTGAACCCACTGCCAAGGATGTTGTCGCCCAGCAAGCCAGCCACACGCGCTTCGTTCAGGGCATCGTCAAAACGCTCGTAAGTCTGAAAAATTTCGCCATGAATATAGTTGTAGCCCACCGAGATGCCCATGGCGTAAGCGGCGATGATCATGCCCTCAATCACTATGTGCGGATTGAACTGCATGATTTCGCGGTCTTTGCAGGTGCCTGGCTCACCCTCGTCTGAATTGCAAACCAGGTATTTTTGACCTGGGAATTGGCGTGGCATAAAGCTCCACTTGAGCCCAGTCGGAAAACCCGCGCCCCCACGTCCGCGCAAACCGGACTCCTTGACGGTGGCAATCACCTGATCTTGCGTCAGACCCGAGCCACCATCGAGTCCCAATACTTTCTTCAAAGCTTGATAACCGCCACGCGCCACATAATCTTTCAGATGCCAGTTGGCACCATCCAGGCCATCGAGAATCTGCGGACTGAGGTGACGGTTATGAAAACAGGTTTGCACACCCGTGGCCTGAAACTGGGCTAGCAATTGCGCCGCTTTCATGGCTTCACCTCGGCGGAGCGCAAACCATCAACCAACTGATCCAACTTCTCATCGCTCATGAAACTGCACATGGTAGTGTCGTTCACCAACAACACCGGAGAATCGGCGCAAGCCCCGAGGCACTCACACTGCTGCAGCGTAAAAAGCCCGTCTGACGTGGTCTGGTTGACATCGACGCCCAACTTGTTCTTCAGGTGCGCCAGCGCTCTGGCACCGTCACGCAACTGGCACGGCAGGTTGGTGCAAACATTGAGTTTGTATTTACCCACCGGCTTCTGGTTGTACATGTTGTAAAAGCTGGTCACCTCATGGACCGCCATCGGCGCCATGCCCAGATAATCGGCAACCAGTTGCTCGCTCTCAGCGCTAACAAAACCCAGCTCCTGCTGCACGATGCGCAAACAAGCCATGACAGCCGACTGACGCTGATCTGCCGGGTATTTGGCGACCTCGACAGCAAAACGATCTAGAGATTTTTCGGAAATCATCGGTCAACTTCCCCAAACACAATGTCCATGGTGCCAATGATGGCCACCGCATCCGCAATCATGTGGCCCTTGCCCATTTCGTTGAGTGCAGCCAAATGCACGAATGCCGGTGGACGAATTTTCATCCGGTAAGGCTTATTGGCCCCGTCGCTGATCAGGTAAATGCCAAACTCACCCTTAGGATGCTCAATGGCAGCGTAGGCCTCGCCCTCGGGAATGCAGAAACCTTCAGTGAACAGCTTGAAGTGATGAATCAGCTCTTCCATGTTGGTTTTCATGGACTCACGATCAGGCGGCGCAATCTTGTGGTTATCTGTAATGACCGGGCCAGGGTTGGCACGTAGCCAATCAACACACTGTTTCATGATGCGGTTGGACTGGCGCAACTCTTCCATGCGCACCAGGTAACGGTCATAGCTGTCACCCGTCTTGCCGACTGGCACGTCGAAGTCGATCTGGTCATAGGCATCGTAGGGCTGCTGCTTGCGCAGGTCCCAAGCGATGCCTGAGCCGCGCAACATCGGCCCGGTAAAACCCAGGTTCAGTGCACGCTCGGGTGTCACCACGCCAATGCCCACGGTACGCTGCTTCCAGATGCGGTTGTCGGTCAACAGCGTGTGGTATTCCTCAAGATAGGTGGGAAAGCGCTGCGTGAAATCATCAATGAAGTCAAGCAGGGTGCCGTTACGGTTGTGGTTACGTTGCTCAATCGCCTTGGCGCTACGCACTTTGTTGGGCTGATGCTTGGGCATGCTGTCGGGCAGATCACGATAAACGCCGCCCGGACGGAAATAGGCCGCGTGCATCCGGGCGCCACTGACCGCTTCGTACATGTCAAACAGGTCTTCGCGCTCGCGGAAAGCGTACAACATGACCGTCATGGCACCGCAGTCGAGGGCATGCGCGCCGATCCACAACAAATGGTTAAGCATCCGGGTGATTTCGGAAAACATCACGCGGATGTATTTTGCGCGAATCGGCACCTCAAGATCGAGCATCTTCTCGATGGCCAGACAGTAGGCGTTCTCGTTGCACATCATGGACATATAGTCCAGCCGGTCCATGTACGGCAGCGTCTGGATATAGGTCTTGCTCTCTGCCAGCTTTTCGGTGGCACGGTGCAACAAGCCAATATGCGGATCGGCACGCTGGATGACCTCGCCGTCGAGCTCCAGCACCAGTCGCAACACACCGTGCGCCGCAGGGTGTTGAGGTCCAAAATTGAGGGTGTAGTTCTTGATTTCAGCCATAACTCAGCTAGCCTGATGCAGGCCCCCATAGTTTTCTTCGCGGATGATGCGGGGGGTTATTTCACGCGGTTCGATCGTGATCGGCTGATAGACAACACGTTTCTGTTCGGCGTCGTAGCGCATTTCGACATGTCCACTCAATGGGAAGTCTTTGCGAAACGGATGCCCGATAAAACCATAGTCGGTCAGGATTCGGCGCAAGTCGTCGTGGCCTTCGAAAATGATGCCATACAAATCAAACGCCTCACGCTCAAACCAGTTGGCCGCACTCCAGACATCACACACGGAGCTGACCACTGGCGACAAATCATCCGGCGCAAACACCTTGAGCCGCACACGCTGGTTCAGGCTGACCGACAGCAAATGCAGCACCACACAAAAGCGGGGGCCATCGGTACCCTGCTCTTTGTAAGTGGAATAATCAACACCGCACAAATCGACCATTTGCTCAAAACGGCAGTCCAGGTGGTCGCGCAAAATCTTCGCCGCCTGCAAGTAGTCGGCAGCGGCGACTTCAATGGTGAGTTCCTCAAGGCGTACCACACTGCTTTTTATCAACGTGCCCAAAGCCGCATCAACCTGCGCCTTCAGCGTATGGGGGTTTACTGCATACAAGCTCATCTTCGTCCCTTCAGGCGCGCGCAATGGTTTGCGTGCGGCGGATTTTGCTTTGCAACTGGATGATGCCGTACAACAGCGCCTCAGCGGTCGGTGGGCAACCCGGCACATAAACATCAACCGGCACGATACGGTCACAACCGCGAACTACGGAATAGCTGTAGTGGTAATAACCACCACCGTTGGCACACGAGCCCATGGAAATAACCCAGCGCGGCTCGCTCATCTGGTCATAAACCTTGCGAAAAGCTGGTGCCATCTTGTTGCACAACGTGCCCGCCACAATGATCAGGTCGGATTGGCGTGGACTGGCGCGAAACACCTCGGCACCAAAACGGCTGATGTCATACCGTGCAGTAGCGGCATGCATCATTTCGACAGCACAGCACGCCAAGCCAAACGTCATGGGCCACAACGACCCAGTCTTGGCCCAATTCATCACCGAGTCGTAACTGGTAGTGACAAAACTTTCCTTGAATACGCCTTCAATCATGCCGTGTGCCTCTCACTCCCAGTCAAGGGCGCCTTTTTTCCACATGTAAATAAAGCCCAGAACCAGAATGACCAGGAAAATCATGACTTCAAAGAAGCCGACCAAGCCGACATCTTTCAGCGCCACCGCCCAGGGCACCAGAAATGCGATTTCAAGGTCAAACAGAATGAACAAAATGGCAATCAGGTAATAGCGCACATCAAATTTCATGCGCGCGTCTTCAAACGCTTCAAAGCCACATTCGTATGGGGAGTTTTTTGCAGGGTCTGGGCGATTGGGCCCGAGCACATAGCCAATCACTTGCGGGATGATGCCTACTGCGATGCCTACCAGGATAAACAGCAGGACTGGCAAATATTGATCAAGGTTCAACTTGGTGCCGTCGGCGAGACTCGAACTCGCACAGCTTTCGCCACTACCACCTCAAGATAGCGTGTCTACCAATTTCACCACGACGGCTTGTCTGACAATCCGAACCGCTTGACGTTTTGCTCGCCTTTCAGCTGTTCAGATGCACAAGAGTTTACTCTGAAAAACCCACTGTTCCCTTACGCAACTCGAGGACTTCCAACGCAATTATTTGGCCGGAATCTGCGCTGCGCCCGATGCTGGAACCACAGCAGGCACAACGGCGGGCACAGGCGTTGGTGCCACCAGCGCCGCGTTTTCAAGCACGCTGCCCGAACTCGTGGCAGCCGGGCGCACCGAGCCGAAATACGCCAACAGCAGTGTGCTGACAAAGAAAACGGTTGCCAACACTGCCGTGGTGCGCGACAAAAAATTGGCGCTGCCACTGGCCCCAAACAGGCTGCCAGAGCCACCGCTGCCAAAGGCCGCACCCATGTCAGCCCCCTTGCCGTGCTGCACCAAAATCAAACCGACCATGGTGAGCGCTGACAGCATCTGTACGGCCAGCAAAATCGTTGAAATCACACCCATCAAATACTCCTGAAATTACAGCTATCAACGCTTGTTCATCAAGCGCAAGCAGCAATAATCGTTAAAAAATCCTGTGGCTTCAAGGCAGCGCCTCCGATCAGGCCGCCATCAATATCGGGTTGTGCCAGCAGCGAAGCTGCGTTGGCAGCATTCATGCTGCCACCATAGAGCAACTTGATGCGGTCAGAGTGCTCGGTGGCGGCGTGTAACTGTGCGCGCAGCACAGCATGCACCTGTTGCGCCTGTTCAGGAGAAGCTGTTTTGCCGGTGCCAATCGCCCACACCGGCTCATAAGCCACAACGATTTCACTGATGCAGTGGCCATTGGTGTGGATGACGGCAGCGAGTTGGCGCTTGACCACCTCGTCGGTTTTACCCGCCTCGCGCTCGGCCAGCGTTTCGCCAACACAGACGATTGGCGTGATGCCGCAACCCAATGCCCGCTGTGCCTTGAGCGCCACCACTTCATCGGTTTCTCCGTGGTACTGGCGACGCTCAGAATGACCCACGATGGCGTAACGCACACCAAACTCTTTGAGCATAGCCCCCGAAATTTCACCGGTATAAGCCCCGACCTCTTGCGTCGAGATATCCTGCGAAGCCAGGTCAATGGCGGTACCTGCCAGCAGCGCCTGGCACTGGGCCAAGTACACCGCCGGAACGCCCACCGCCACCTGACACGCCGGTTGGCCCAAGCCAGCCAGAATGTCTTTGAGAAGCTTTTCATTGGCAGCCAGGCTGCCGTTCATCTTCCAGTTACCTGCAATCAATTTTTTCATCATGGTTTACCCCAAGTCAAAACAATTTTTCCCACGTGCTGGCTCGACTCCATCAAGGTGTGTGCCTGCACCACATCGGTTGCCGCAAAAGTGCGGTAA
>JAIFMT010000092.1 GCA_020048295.1 Rhodoferax sp. | reverse complement strand
CCCGCAATTGCTGCCAGAACAACGTGTGGAGTCCATCGAGCTACGCTTTTTATGAGCGCGCCGGTGCCGCTTATGCGATTGTCCTGACCGGTGAGCTGCAACCTTTTGGCAACTTCATCGTACGCAAAGGGGTCATCAGCGAGAATCTGCGCCCATGACAGCCGACCCGACGCCAATCGACACGGAGACCCCAGCCCTGCTGCGCCCGCGCGGTTCCAACCATGTGGGCATGCGCCAGTTCAATGAGCGTGTGGTGTTGCAGGCCATCCGGCTCAACGGCAGTTGCCCGAAAGCCGAGCTGGCGCGGCTGACCGGCCTGACAGCGCAAACCATCGGGCTGATCACCACCCGGCTCGACGACGACGGGCTGATCCAGAAGCAAAGCCCAGTGCGTGGGCGCATCGGCCAGCCGTCGATTCCGCTGGCACTCAATCCCGATGGCGCTTTTTCCGTCGGCATCAAGATCGGCCGGCGCAGCGCCGACTGGTTGCTGGTGGATTTTTGTGGTCAGGTGCGCCAGCGCCAGCGCCTGGATTACGCGTTTCCTGATGCCGAAACACTGCTGCCAGCCATCCAGCAACACCTGACGACGATGTGCGACACGCTCGGGGGGCTACAAGACCGGCTGGTCGGAGTGGGCGTGGCAGCGCCGTTCCAGCTGGGCGGCTGGCACCGCATGCTCGGGCTGTCCGAGGCGCAGTCGCTAGCCTGGAACCAGATAGACCTGCGCGCGCAGGTGCAAGCGATGACCGAGCTGCCGGTGACCTTTGCCAAAGACACCTCGGCGGCGTGTGTGGCCGAGCTGGTGGCCGGACGCGGGCGCGACCTGAAAAATTTCCTGTACCTGTTTGTGGATACCTTTGTGGGGGGTGGGCTGGTCATCAACTCGCGCCTGCACGGCGGCGTGCATGGCAACGCCGGTGCAGTGGCCTCACTGCCGATGGGGCTGGCACAAGCGGTGCAATCCACCCCCGACCAGCTCATCAGCCACGCCTCGCTGTGGGAGCTGGAGCAGCGCTTTCTGGCGCTTGGCCAAGACAGCCATGCGGCCTACGACGAGCGGGCGCTGCAGTCGCCGTTCGAGTCTGAAACACGCGCCTGGATTGAGCACGCCGCGCTGGCGCTGGCGCACACGGTGGTCAGCGGCACAGCGTTTCTGGACATCGATGCGGTGGTGATTGACGGCTCGTTCAGCCGCGCGCTACTCAACGCGCTGATAGCCGCCACGCAGGCCGCGCTGCCACGCTACAACTGGGAGGGCCTGTTTGCCGCGAATGTGATTGCCGGCAATGTTGGCCCCGATGCGCGCGCCCTGGGCGGCGCGCTGATGCCGCTGCACGCCAACTTTGCGCCGGACCAGGATTTGTTTCTGAAAGTGGGTGGCTGAATTTTTGGCCAGCTACAAACCAGAGTTGGCGGCGAAGCCTGGGGCTACGAGGCTTTCTCCAAAGCGGACATTGTCGATGAGAGTCAAATTTCGCATTTCGACCGTCGCAAAATACAAAGCCATACGCCGCGCGCGGTCGGTGAATTTTTACTTCAGAAATTTTTGTCAGCGTAGTGGTTGATCGTGACGACCCTTAAAAATTTCTTGTTAAGGCTAGGGTTGCAGGTCACATTGAAGCCCTGTTTCCATGGGCTACACGGTACAAAAAGACGGTACTAGTGGCTACATGGCGGCTACATGAGCACCAAAGAAAAAGGGTTTGCTATTACTTTCGCAACAACAAACCCTTATGTGTATTGGTGGGATGTGCGGGGATCGAACCCACGACAAACGGATTAAAAGTCCGCTGCTCTACCAGCTGAGCTAACATCCCAAACGCTGATCAAGCGTCCTAACCGAAGCCACTGATTATAAGCAACTTTTCACTACCGTTGGAGGAGAGCTAATCTGACGCAAACCAAATGTGCTTGCAACTCTGGCGTTGGCCGAGTTTCGACTGTTCCCAGCACTGAGTATTTCGGCATCATGGTCTAAGCGCAATGAACCCCAGCGAGTTCGTTCTAAACTTCGACACCTTGTACTCTTGTTAGACCCATCATGATTTTCATCACAGGCGGCGCTGGTTACATTGGATCACATACCTGCGTAGAACTGCTCAATGCCGGACATCAGATCACTGTGTTTGACAATTTGAGCAACAGCCAGCCCGAGTCCCTGGCGCGCGTTGAGCACATCACCGGTAAGAAACTTCAGTTTATTGAAGGCGATATCCGCAATCGGGCGACATTGCAGGCCGCCCTGCAGTCCAGTGGCGCGCAAGCGGTGATTCATTTTGCCGGACTCAAGGCAGTTGGCGAATCAGTGGCCGAACCGCTGCGCTATTACGACAATAACGTGGCTGGCACCATCACACTGCTGCAAGCCATGCAGGCGGTTGGCATCCAGACCCTCGTCTTCAGCTCGTCGGCCACCGTTTATGGCGACCCGCAGCGCTTGCCACTGACTGAGGATCACCCGCTGTCAGCCACCAACCCCTACGGCCAGACCAAATTGATGATCGAGAACATGCTGCGAGACCTGAGCAGCAGCGACCCCGCCTGGCGCATTGGTATCCTGCGGTATTTCAACCCAGTGGGCGCGCACGCCAGCGGGCTCATTGGTGAAGACCCACAGGGCATCCCCAACAACTTGCTGCCCTTTGTGGCGCAGGTTGCCGTAGGCAAGCGCGCATTTTTGAACGTCTGGGGCAACGACTACGCCACGCCTGACGGCACCGGGGTGCGCGACTACATCCACGTGGTGGATCTGGCACTGGGCCATCTGGCCGCGTTGAAAAAGCTGCGCGACAGCGCGCAAGGTTTTGCCGTCAATCTGGGTACCGGCATGGGCTACAGCGTGCTCGACATGGTCCGTGCGTTTGAACAAGCCAGTGGCAAACCCGTGGCTTATAAAATCTGCCCGCGACGCGCTGGCGACGTGGCAGCCTGTTACGCCAACCCGGCGTATGCCCATAGCCTGCTGGGCTGGCAAGCACAGCGCGACCTGGCAAACATGTGCGCCGATGCCTGGCGCTGGCAAAGCAACAATCCGAATGGCTATAGTGTCGCCAGTTGAACCATTTTTTCGGGAGTAGCACAATGACAAAATGCAGAGGTTGCAAGCATGGCTAAGGGCATGATTCTGGCCGCCGGACAAGGGACGCGAGTTCGGCCACTGACCAAGTATTTACCCAAACCGATGATTCCAATTTTGGGTAAGCCGGTGATGGAGTATTTGATCGAACACCTGGCCAGCTACGGCATCACTGAAATCATGGTGAACGTGGCTTTTAACCATCACAAGATCGAGCAGTATTTTGGCGATGGCCACCGCTGGGGTGTACAGATTGGCTACGCCTTTGAGGGCATCAAGGAACAGGGTGAAATTGTCCCCAAACCGTTTGGCTCGGCCGGTGGCATGCGCCGCATCCAGGACTTCAGCGGCTTCTTTGACGAAACCACGCTGGTGCTGTGCGGCGATGCCATCATCGACCTGGATATTGGTGCCGCCCTGCACGAGCACAAATCCAAGGGTGCCATTGCCAGCGTGGTGACCCTCGATGTGCCGCTGGCCGAGGTACAAAATTACGGCATTGTGGTGGCCGACGACAACGGGCAAATCCAGTCGTTCCAGGAAAAGCCCAAGCCCGAAGAGGCCAAGTCCACGGCAGCCAGCACCGGCATCTATATCTTTGAGCCCGAAGTGCTCAAACTGGTACCGCCAGGCAAGGTCTATGACATCGGCTCCGAACTGTTTCCGCAACTGGTCGAGAACAAGCTGCCTTTCTTTGCACAAAAACGCTTTTTCAACTGGATCGACATTGGCCGCGTCAGCGACTACTGGGCCGTTTTGCAGCGCGTGTTGCGCGGCGAGGTGGCGCAAATGAACATGCCCGGGCGCGAGATCAAGCCCGGCATCTGGGTCGGGCTCAACACCTCGATCGCTTGGGATCAAGTGAACATTGAGGGCCCGGTGTACCTTGGCTCCAGTGTGCGGGTCGAGCCCGGTGCCAGCATTATTGGCCCGAGTTGGATCGGCAATGGCTGTCACATCCGCTCGGGGGCCAAAGTGGTGCGCAGCATCTTGTTTGAGTACACCCGCATCGCTGCTGACATGCAATTCAAGGAAATGATCGTCTCGCCCACCTACTGTGTCGATCCATCCGGCGACACCTTGTACCGGGGTGACGAAACCGCCCAGTTACGCTGGGGCGATGCACGCGCCTGATGCCGCGTTGCCTGGCCAACAGTCGCAGGCACAGCCTCACGTTGATTGACTCGGTTAATTTTTCACCTTGATACTTTTTTAGCATGAACACTCCCATTCTTGTCCAGCCCGTGGTCTTGTCCGGTGGCTCCGGCACCCGGCTGTGGCCGCTGTCGCGCGAAAAATACCCCAAGCAGTTGCTCAGCCTGGTGGGGGAAGATTCGCTGTTGCAGGCCACCGTGCGGCGCGTCAGCGGCACGCCGGGCGTGGAACTCACTGCGCCGATGGTGGTGTGCAATGAAGAGTACCGCTTTGTCATTGCGGAGCAGTTGCGCCTGCTTGGGACAGCCGGCACCATCGTCCTTGAACCTTTTGGAAGAAATACGGCTCCAGCCCTTACCCTGTCTGCGCTAGCAGCTATAAAAAACGGTGCTGATCCAGTGCTGTTGGTGATGCCGGCAGACCATGTCATCACCAACGTGGCGGCGTTTCAAGGCGTGGTCAGCCGCGGTGCCGCATTGGCGCAGGCAGGCGCGGTGGTGACCTTTGGCATCACACCGGACGCACCGGAAACCGGTTACGGCTACATCCAGTCGGGTGCGCCATATGGCGATGCCTCCGACCCGGAGGCTTTTCGCATCGCCCGCTTTGTGGAAAAACCCGACTTGGCCACGGCGCAGGCCTACCTTGATGCTGGCAACTATCTGTGGAACAGCGGTCTGTTCATGATGCGTGCCTCGGTATGGCTCAGCGCGGTGGGCCAGTGCCGTGCCGATATTCTGCTGGCTTGCCAGAGCGCCTGGGATGTCGGCCAGACCGACGGCGAGTTCATGCGTGTGGGCCGGGACATCTTTGCCCAATGCCCAAGTGACTCGATCGACTACGCAGTGATGGAGCGCATCGCCGCCAACACCCAAAATGCCGCGTTGCCGCCCGGCGTAGTACTGCCGCTGCGCGCCGGTTGGTCTGACGTGGGGGCCTGGGACGCACTATGGCAGGTTCTACCCAAAGATCCACACGGCAACGTGTCGCAAGGTGATGTCATGTTGCACGACTGCGAGAACACGCTGGCTTTGTCAGAAGGACGTCTGGTGGCCTGCGTGGGAGTGCATGACCTGGTGGTAGTGGAGACCGCCGATGCCATTCTGGTGTCACACAAAGACAAGACGCAGGACGTGAAGAAGATCGTCGATCGGCTGCGCGCCGAAAAGCGCGCTGAAGGCAGCATCCACCGCAAGGTCTTTCGCCCCTGGGGCTGGTACGACGGGGTTGACGCTGGCGAGCGCTTTCAGGTCAAGCGCATCGTGGTCAAACCCGGCGGCGCGCTGTCGCTGCAAATGCACCACCACCGCGCCGAGCACTGGGTGGTGGTGAGCGGCACCGCCCGCGTGACCAAAGGCGAAGATATCTTTCTGCTGTCTGAGAACCAGTCCACTTTCATCCCGCTGGGCACCACCCACCGACTGGAAAACCCGGGTCGGGTGGCGCTGGAAATGATCGAAGTGCAGTCGGGTTCATACCTGGGCGAAGATGACATCGTGCGTTTTGACGACGTGTACGGACGCTGAGTCCACTCGGTGCAATGACCAGCAAGTTTGCGCCAACAACCTAGACGTATAGCGGTGCCATTCGCCGCCAATAGTGACCGCGGTGGGCACGACCTTCCCAAACATGTAACTGGTTACGCACACCCTTGCCGTGAAGAATGTCGCTCAAATGACGGTTGTTGTGCAAGAAAGGATCTTCCGCGCCGACCGCCATGACGATCTCCATGCGACGCAGTCGATCCAGACGCCAATCACAGTGCAGGTTGGGCAAAAAATGGGTGGGTGTGTGGAAATACACGTTTTCGTCGTAATAACCGCCCAGCAGATCCTGAAACGCTTCAACATTCAAGGTCAGGTCATATCGCCCTGAAAAGGCCACCAGTTTCTGAAAGTGCTGCGGATGGCGCAGTGCCATGCAGGCAGCCGAATAAGCTCCCAGACTGCAGCCGTGGGCAATGGTGCAGTCATGGGCATTTCTTTGCTGCATCAGCGGCATCACCTCGTTGAGTACATATTCCTCGTACGCAATGTGCCGACGAATGCGATCTGCCGGGTGGCACCAGTTGCAGTAAAAGGTTTCCCAGGCGACACTGTCCAGGCACCATAGCTGCAACTGTCCGGCATTGATCTTGTCGGCCAGGCTGTTGACGATGCCCAAATCTTCATATTCATGAAAGCGTCCGTCGCGCGTCGGAAAGACCAGCACTTTGGCACCGGCATGGCCAAACACCAGCAGTTCCATATCGCGTTGCAAACGGTGGCTATACCAGCGGTGATACTCGCGATGCATGCGCCTCCTTACGGCGTTCAGGGTTGTGTGAAAAAGCGCGCGACCTGCTGGTTCATCTCCTGGATCGCCTGCGCCTCGCCGGCATATTCAAAGTGGCCGGCCTGCAACACAATCAACTGCCGCAGCAATGGAGAAATGGCATTAAATATGGCAAACTGACCAGGGGGTGGCACAGCAGGGTCAAACAGAGCGGCAGCCACCAGAGCAGGAACCCGGAGAAACTGCGCCGCGTTGGCCGCATCGTAATAAGCCAATGTGTCGATCGTGTTAAAGAAGTGCTGGCGCTGAAAGTTCCGCACTGACTCACCACTGCCAACACAGGGCAAGGTTAGCCGCAGCGCCTGATGACCAAAGGTAGGTACATGCAGGTGCAGACGCGAAATGCGCGCGTCCCATGGCGCGGCCAGTGCACCAATGCCTCCGCCAAAGCTGATACCTGAGTACATCACCTGGCCCGCCACTTGGGGAAACAGTTCAAGCAGTGCCGACACCGCCAGCCACACATCCTCTACACAACCCCCCAGAATGTAGCGCTGTCGATCCTGAATGTTGTGCAGCACGTGGTAATTGGGGTCTTGTGATACGCCAGCCACTCGGCTGAGCCCGATTCCGCGAAAACAGGGGTAAAGCAGCACTGCATCCTCAACCGGCAAAGGCACTTCAGGCAGTTCACAGCCGCCATAGCCATGGCCAAAAACAATACCCCGACGCGCCGGTCCGGCGACAGGCACCAGCAGCCACCCCCCGATTTCCAGACCTTCAGTGGATGTATAGCGCAGGCCATGCACAGAAAACCCAGCGCGGTGACCAACCGGTTGCAGGCGCGCGTGCGGGGATAGCGCCATCGCAGCGGCATAGCGACGCTGCCAAAAAGCAGCAAAATCGCTCGGTGGCAACGGTGGCGCAATGCCCAGCAATTGGGCCAGGCCCATGCCGTAGGCAGGATCAAAGCCGTAGCCGTGGGTAAACGCGGTCATCGACGCTGGCTGACAACGCAGATGCTAGATGCCCAGCCGATCACAGATTTCCAGCGTGGCAGCACTTTGGTTCATGCTGTAAAAATGCAGGCCCGGCGCACCCCCAGCACGCAACTGTTCGCACAAATTGGTCACCACATCCAGCCCGAAGGCCCTGATGGAAGCGCTGTCATCGCCAAAGCCTTGCAGACGAAGCCGAATCCAGCGCGGAATCTCCGCGCCACAGGCATCGCTGAAACGCATGAGTTGGGTCGAACTGGTGATCGGCATGATGCCCGGCACCACGGGAATCTGCAGGCCCATCGCGTCGGCATCTTCCACAAACCTGAAATACGCATCCGAGTTGAAGAAATACTGGGTAATGGCTGAATCAGCACCGGCCTGCACTTTGGTGGCAAACGCCTTCAGGTCGCTTTCGGGCGACTTGGCTTGCGGGTGAATTTCCGGATAAGCTGCCACCTCAATGTGAAAGTCATCGCCGGTCTCGGCGCGAATGAACGCCACCAGGTCACTGGCGTACTGAAACTCACCCCCAGCCCCAAAGCCGCTGGGCAAATCACCACGCAACGCCACCAGGCGGCGCACGCCCATGGCTTTGAGCTCGCCCAACTGTTCACGCACCCGCGCGCGGGTGGCGCCAATGCACGAGAAGTGCGATGCAGCGCTAACTCCTTCGGCCTGAATGTCACGCACGGTGCTGAACGTGCCCTCTTGCGTCGAGCCGCCGGCCCCGAAAGTCACCGAACAGAATTCGGGTTTCAGCGAATACAGTTGCTGGCGCACCAGCCGCAGCTTTTCGGCACCCTCCGGGGTTTTGGGCGGAAAAAATTCAATGCTCAACGGAAAACTTGTTGTCGTAACCATGCCGGGGTAGCTTTCAAGATGATGAGAGTGGTGCCTTGCGGGCCGCAATGAAGAACTCTCGGTTGCCATCGCCACCTTCAATGGGCGAATCAAACCAGTGCGTCACGTTCAGGTCAAGCGCCGCACAGGCATCGCGCAGGCGCTGTTCGATGAAGACATACAGCGACACATCTTTGACGATGCCACCCTTGCCCACTTGTCCTGGCTGTAGCTCAAACTGCGGCTTGACCAGGGTCAGCAGCGTGCCACCCGCCTTGAGCAGTGGCACCACAGCGGGCAGCACCAGGGTTTGCGAGATGAACGACAGGTCGGCCACGATCAGGTCAAACTCGGGCACAAAGTTGCCAGCGGCTGCCATGTCTGCAGTTGCATCCAGATCGCCTTCATCGTCGTCATCGCTTTCGTCAGCGCCTCGGTCGTCCGCCGCAAAGTCGGCTTCATCGGCCTCGCTCTCATCCTCATTTTCAAGATCAAATTGGCCTGTAGCGCTTATGCTGTCTGCGTAAGCAGCTATCAAATCGGATGCATCGAGGGCGCGCGCATTGAGTTTTTCAACGCACAGCACGCGCGGATCAGCGCGCAGGCTGGGGTGCAGCTGGGCGCTGCCCACATCGACCCCCACCACCAAGGCTGCGCCGTGCTGCAACAGGCAGTCGGTAAAACCGCCGGTAGATTGGCCCACATCAAGGCATTGCCAACCCGCCGGGTTCAAGCCGACCCGCTTCAAGGCGGCTTCCAGCTTGAGTCCACCACGCGACACATAACGCGCCTCGGAGTCATCCAGCAGGCGAATCTGGGCACCCTCTGGCACCTCGTCGCCATTTTTGGCGACACTGCGCCAGCTGTCGCCTTGCAGCCACTGCACTCCCCCCGCAATCAGGCGCTGTGCCTGCGAACGGGTGCTAGCGAGCTGGCGTTGCACCAGCAGTTGGTCAATTCGCACAGGCTGGCTATCAGTAGCGATAGCTGTCGGCTTTGTACGGACCGGCTTTGCTGACACCGATGTAGGCGGCTTGCTCGTCGGTCAATTCGCTCAGCATGGCGCCGACCTTCATCAGATGCAGACGCGCCACTTTTTCATCCAGGTGCTTGGGCAGTACATACACCTGGCCTGATTTGTAGGCCTTGGGCTTGGTGAACAGCTCGATCTGCGCCAGCGTCTGGTTGGCAAAGCTCGAACTCATCACAAAACTGGGGTGGCCGGTGCCACAGCCCAGGTTCACCAAACGGCCCTTGGCCAGCAAAATGATGCGCTTGGATGGCTTTTTGCCCTTGGCCGGGAAAATCACGTGGTCCACCTGCGGCTTGATCTCTTCCCACTTGCACTTGGACAGCGAGGCCACGTCGATCTCGTTGTCAAAGTGGCCAATGTTGCAGACGATGGCCTGGTCTTTCATGGCCGCCATGTGCTCGTAGGCAATCACGTTCTTGTTGCCGGTGGCGGTAACAAAGATGTCGCACTTGTCGGCCGCGTATTCCATGGTGACCACTTTGTAGCCTTCCATGGCCGCTTGCAGCGCGTTGATCGGGTCAATCTCGGTCACCCAGACCTGGGCGCTCAAGGCGCGCAAGGCCTGGGCGCTGCCCTTGCCGACATCGCCATAACCGGCCACGCAGGCCACTTTGCCAGCAATCATCACGTCGGTGGCGCGCTTGATGGCATCCACCAATGACTCACGGCAACCGTACAGGTTGTCAAATTTGCTCTTGGTGACCGAGTCATTGACATTGATGGCGCGAATCGCCAGCGTGCCTTTGGCGGCCATGTCAATCAGGCGGTGCACGCCGGTGGTGGTTTCTTCGGTGACACCAATGATGTTTTTCAGGCGACGGCTGTACCACGTAGCGTCTTGTGCCAGCTTGGCCTTGATGGCGGCGTACAGGCAGGTTTCTTCTTCGCTGGTGGGTTTATCGAGCAGGCTGGCATCTTTTTCAGCGCGGGTGCCCAGGTGCATCAGCAGCGTGGCATCACCACCGTCATCCAGAATCATGTTCGGGCCTTCGGCGGCCGTGCCCTTTTTGCCACCAAATTCAAAAATACGGTGCGTGTAGTCCCAGTAGTCGGTGAGTGACTCGCCCTTGTAGGCAAACACGGGGGTTCCCTGTGCTACCAAGGCGGCAGCGGCATGGTCTTGTGTGGAAAAAATATTGCACGAGGCCCAGCGCACTTCGGCACCCAGCGCTTGCAGGGTTTCGACCAGCACGGCGGTCTGGATCGTCATGTGCAGGCTGCCGGTTATGCGCGCGCCTTTCAAAGGCTGGTCTTTGGCAAACTCTTCGCGGATGGCCATCAGGCCGGGCATTTCGGTCTCGGCAATGTTGAGTTCCTTGCGGCCCCAGTCGGCCAGACCGATATCGGCAATGTGGAAGTCGGTGTGTTTGACTGCAGTGGTTTTTTTATCAGATTTGGATGCGGCGCCCATGGTGTACTCCGGAAGTTAAGTTTGTTAACACTGCGGCGACCCGTAACCTGGAGGAAACAAGCTCACCGCACACGATCAGTGGGTGAGCGCCGTTGAGATACACCGGGCACAGATGCCTGGCGGGTTCCGAGCCTCACTCAGCACCTCAACCATCAGGCTCAGGCGTGAATTGCAACGCTCCTCGGAGTAAAAATTATAGGCGACAGCCATTGTTGGTCGGTGCCATTGCAGGCTTCACGCCACATTTGGGACGTGCGCACCGGCTTTTGTAACGTTTCAGCAAAGTCAGGCTCTTGCAAGAGTGCAAAATACCGCCATTGCCTTGCAATTTTGTATTTCACCCAAAGGAATGCCCTTGAACACCAAGCATCTGCCCACTGAATCCGGCGAATTGATTGACGCCCACCTGCTGCACACCATTGGTGTCGATCCGGCCAACGCATCGCCAAGTGACCTGATGCTGGCGGTGTCCCAGATGGCACGTACCCAACTGTCCGAGCGCTGGGTCGAAACCCAGACCCAGGAACGTCAGCTCAAGGCACGCCGGGTGGTCTATCTGTCGATGGAGTTCTTGATGGGTCGCACGCTGTCCAACGCATTGGCCGCCCTTAACCTCACCCAGGCAGCAACGCAAGGGCTCTCACTGCACGCGCAAAAGCTCGAAGACATCGCTGCCTGTGAGCACGACGCTGCATTGGGCAACGGTGGTCTGGGACGGCTGGCGGCCTGCTTTCTGGACTCCATGGCAACGCTTGGCTTGCCCTCCTGGGGTTACGGCATCCGCTACGAATACGGCATGTTTGCCCAGCACATTGCAGCAGGCTCTCAACAGGAGTACCCGGACTCGTGGTTGGTCGATGGCACCCCATGGGAGTTTCCGCGCATCGATGTCAGTTACCCGGTGCGCTTTGGTGGCTGGGTCGAGCACGTCGATGGCCGGGCGTTCTGGCGCAACTCGGGTGAAGTGGCCGCCAAAGCCTACGACATGGTGGTGCCCGGCCACGGCACCCAGAAGGTCAGCACCTTGCGGCTATGGAAAGCCGTGGCGCCAGCACACTTTGACCTGGGTGCTTTCAACACTGGTGACTATCAGCGAGCGGCCAGCGCCAAAAACGAGTTCGAAAACATCTCCTGGGTGTTGTATCCCAACGACAGCACACCAGCCGGGCGCGAGTTGCGGCTCAAGCAGGAGTATTTCTTTGTCGCGGCGTCGATGCAGGACTTGGTCAAGCGCCATCTCGATGAACACCCGTCGCTGGCCAACCTGGCTGATCATGTCGCCATTCACCTCAACGACACCCACCCGGCCATCGGTGTGGCCGAGTTGATGCGGATTTTGTGCGACGAGCACGACATGGCCTGGGCCAACGCCTGGCAACTGTGCTGCAAGACCTTCTCTTACACCAACCACACGCTGATGCCCGAAGCGCTGGAGACCTGGCCGGTGGGCCTGATGCAGCATGTGCTGCCACGGCATCTGGAAATCATTTTCCGCATCAACAAGGAATTTCTTGAGTACGCCGCCAAGATGCGTCCCAACGACAACGGTTTTCTGTCACGCCTGTCGCTGATCGACGAGCACGGTGAACGCCGCGTGCGCATGGCCCACCTGTCGATCGTTGGCAGCCACACGGTCAATGGGGTTTCGGCACTGCACTCTGACCTGCTGGTGCAGACGATCTTTGCTGACTTCGCCTTTCTGTGGCCCGAGCGCTTCACCAACATGACCAATGGAGTCACGCCGCGCCGCTGGCTGGCACAAGCCAATCCGGACCTGGCTGCACTGCTGGATGACACCCTGGGCAACGGCTGGCGGCTTGACCTGGACCAACTGCAAAAGCTCAAGGATAAAAAAGCCGACCCGGCTTTCCAGCAAGCCTTCATGGCGGTCAAACGTGCCAACAAGGTGCGACTGGCGGCCCTGATCGAGCAGACCACCGGTGTCAACGTCAGCCCCGACAGTCTGTTTGACGTGCAGGTCAAGCGCATTCACGAGTACAAGCGCCAACTGCTCAATGTGCTGCATGTGGTGTGGCGCTACCAGGCCATTTTGGCCGAGCCCAACGCGCACTGGGTACCGCGCACGGTGATTTTTGCCGGCAAGGCGGCCTCTAGCTATGTGTCGGCCAAGTCCATCATCCACCTGATCCACGACGTGGGCCGCATTGTCAACAATGATCCGCGCATTGGCGACAGACTCAAGATCGTATTCATACCCAATTACGGGGTGTCGGTGGCCGAGGTGATCATGCCTGGGGCCGACCTGTCCGAGCAAATCTCCACCGCCGGCACCGAAGCCTCTGGCACCGGCAACATGAAGCTGGCGCTCAACGGGGCGCTGACCATTGGCACGGATGACGGTGCCAATATCGAGATCCGGCAGAACGTGGGTGACGACAACATATTCATCTTTGGTCTCAAGACCCCCGAAGTCAAGGCCTTGCGCCACAGCGGCTACCAGCCCATGCGTTACTACGAAAAACTGCCAGCCCTTAAAACCGTGCTTGACACCATTGCCGGTGGCGGTTTTTCGCCCGAAGAACCTGGGCGCTACCGGCCACTGGTGGACTCGCTGCTGTGGGGCGGTGACCACTACATGTTGCTGGCCGACTTTGAGTCCTACATCAGCACCCAGGCGCGGGTGGATGCGCTGTACCGCAACCCAACGCAGTGGTGCGAGCAAGCGATTGCCAACGTTGCAGGCATGGGTGTCTTCTCATCGGACCGCACCATTGGCGAATATGCCAAAAAAATCTGGCATGTCGCGCCAGTGACGGCTGCGTAGTCCATTGCCAGGTGGCCGGCGCTCGCAGTTGGTGCGCGTTGCTGGGGTGTCTGGCCTGTTGCCATTCAAGGTTTTTTAATTTCTTACGCTGATCGGTCTCTATGTTGCAAGCCCTGGATATTCAAAAGATTTGCGACGCCAGCCACGGTGACCCGTTTTCCACCTTGGGCCCGCATGCGGTTGCGCCTGGCCAGTGCTCGGTGCGCTGCTTTTTGCCGGGCGCGGCACAAGTCACCGTGCTGGCGGTCAATGGCACAGCTTTGGGAGACTTACAACTGCGACATCCCAGCGGCTTTTTCGAAGGCCTGGCAGAACTGTCGTGTGATGACCCGTACCGGCTGCAAGTTCAGTGGGAAAGCGGAGTGCAGGATACCCTCGACGACCCTTACCGCTTCCCGCTGGTTCTGGGTGAAATGGATGTCTGGCTGCTGGGCGAAGGCACCCATCTGCGTCCGTTTGAAGTACTCGGCGCTCAGTCGTGCAGCATGTTAGGTGTGGTCGGCACACGCTTTGCCGTCTGGGCACCCAACGCATCGCGCGTCAGCGTGGTGGGCGACTTCAACCTGTGGGATGGACGCCGCCATCCGATGCGGCTGCGGCGTGAATGCGGTGTCTGGGAACTGTTCATTCCCGGCATCGAGCAAGGGGCGCGCTACAAGTTTGAGCTGGCCAGCGCCGCAGGCCACCTGCTGCCACAGCGCGCGGACCCCTACGCGCTGCAATCTGAATTGCGCCCCGCTACCGCCAGCATAGTCGGTCAGTTGGCACCCATGCAACCGGCCTCACCGCAGCGCCAGCGCGCCAACGCGCTGACCTCGCCCATCAGCATTTATGAGGTCCATCTGGGCTCCTGGCGGCGTGTGGCCGAAGAAGCTGATCGGTGGCTGACCTGGGACGAACTGGCCGACACACTGGTGCCCTATGCCAAGGACATGGGCTTTACCCACCTTGAATTCATGCCCGTCAGCGAACATCCGTTTGATGCCTCCTGGGGCTATCAGCCCGTCGGTATTTACGCTCCCACCGCACGTTTTGGCGACCCGGCAGGATTTGGCCGGCTGGTGCAGCGTTGCCATGCCGCCGGCTTGGGGGTCATTCTGGACTGGGTGCCAGCCCACTTTCCATCGGATGCCTATGGCCTGGCCAACTTTGATGGCACGCACCTGTACGAGTACGCCGACCCGAAGGAAGGTTTTCACAAAGACTGGAACACGCTGATCTACAACCTGGGTCGCACCGAGGTGCGCAACTTCCTGGTCGGCAATGCACTGTACTGGCTGGAGCGCTTTGGTGTCGATGGCCTGCGCGTGGATGCGGTGGCCTCCATGCTTTACAAGGACTACAGCCGAAAAGAAGGCGAATGGATTCCCAATGCCTTTGGCGGACGGGAAAACCTCGAGGCGATCGCCTTTTTGAAGCGCATGAATGAGGTAGTTGGCATTGAGCGTCCGCAGGCCATCACACTGGCCGAAGAGTCCACCGCTTACCCAGCCGTGTCGCGCCCCACCTATGCTGGCGGACTGGGCTTTCATTACAAATGGAACATGGGCTGGATGCACGACACGCTGCAATACATGGCGCGCGACCCGATCTACCGCCAATACCATCAGGGTGAACTCACCTTCAGCATGGTCTATGCGTTCAATGAAAATTTTGTGCTGCCGATCTCTCACGACGAGGTGGTTCACGGCAAGCGCTCGTTGCTCAACAAGATGCCGGGCGACCGCTGGCAACAAATGGCCAACATGCGAGCCTTCTTGGGTTATATGTTTGGCCACCCCGGCAAAAAGCTGCTGTTCATGGGCTGCGAATTTGCTCAGGAGCGCGAATGGCAGTTTGACCATGCACTGGACTGGGACTTGCTGAAGAAGCCGGACCATGCGGGCATGCAGCGCCTGGTGCGCGACCTCAACCAGCTCTACCGCAACACGCCGGCGTTGTACAGCCAGGACTTTGTGCCGGCCGGTTTTGAGTGGATTGAGCACAACGACGCACAGCGATCCACCTTGAGCTTTATCCGGCGCGGCCTGGATGCCTCCTCGTTTGTCTTGGTGGTTTGCAACTTCACCCCCAAAGTCTGGCCGAAATACCGCCTGGGTGTTCCGAAGCCCGGCAATTACCAGGAATTGCTCAACTCAGATGCCAAAGGCTATGGTGGTAGCAACGTCAAAGCGATTGATGGCAAGGTCCCCAGCGAAGAGGTGGTCTGGCATGAGCGCGACCAGTCCATTTTGTTGACCTTGCCCCCACTTGCCACTGTTTTCATCGAATGGACGAGCTAAGCGCAGCCACCCTGCAGGTTGGCTGCCCATGGCCATTGGGCTCCAACTATGACGGCCACGGTGTCAACTTCGCCGTTTTTTCTGCCCATGCGCAGGCCATTGATGTATGCCTGTTTGATGCCAGTGGCAGCAATGAACTGGCGCGACTGCGTCTGTTTGGTCATACCGGCGATGTCTGGCACGGCTACCTGCCCGGTGCCAAGCCCGGGCTGGTGTACGGTTTACGTGCCCACGGGCCCTGGCGTCCGGACAAGGGGCACCGATTTGACGCATCCAAACTGCTGCTTGACCCCTATGCGCGCGACATCGTTGGCGAATTCATCTGGCGCGATGAACATTTCGCACCCGACCGTCAGCACCCCAGACACCTCGATACCCATGACAATGCCAGCCTGGCGCTAAAGGCGCGCGTTGTCAAAGACAATTTTGACTGGGATGACGACCAGCCGCCAGCCATCCCGATCGCCTCCACCATCATTTATGAGTGCCATGTCAAGGGTTTCAGCAAACGCAACCCGCATGTCCCGCCAGAGCTACGCGGCAGTTTCGCCGGCATGGGGCACACTGCCTCTGTCAACTATCTGAAATTGCTTGGCGTGACGGCCATCAGCCTGCTACCCGTGCACTACAGCCTGAGCGAAGAGCGCCTGATCGGAATGGGTCTGAGCAACTACTGGGGCTACAACACCATTGGTTTCTTCAGTGTCAACCCGCAACTCTGCAGCGGTCACGGCGGCTTGTCCCCGCGCGACGAGTTCCGCAGTATGGTGCGCGAACTGCATCGTGCTGGCCTCGAAGTGATTCTTGACGTGGTCTATAACCACACGGCCGAAGCAGACCAATCGGGTCCAACCATCAGTTTTCGCGGGCTCGATAACGCCAGCTACTACCGGTTGTCGCCGAACGATCCTAGTCGCTATGAGAACTACAGCGGCTGCGGCAACACGCTCGATGTCCAACAGCCACGTGTGTTGCAACTGGTCATGGACAGTCTGCGCTACTGGGTCAGCGACATGCACGTGGATGGTTTTCGCTTTGATCTGGCGACGGTACTGGGCCGCAGCAACCATGGTTTCAGTGCCCAAGCCGCCTTTTTCGCGGCAGTTGCGCAAGATCCGGTGCTGTGCCGCGTGAAGATGATTGCCGAACCCTGGGATATCGGCCCAGGTGGCTACCAGGTCGGCCAGTTTCCGCGCGGCTGGCTCGAATGGAATGATCAATTCCGTGATAGTGTCCGACGTTTCTGGGTGCAAAGTGCTGCATCTCCGCGCACCGCAGCAGACGCAGGAACCCGTGGTGACTTCGCCATGCGTCTGTGCGGCTCGTCTGACCTGTACCAGGGACGTCGGCGCAGCCCGTCTGAGTCACTCAACTATGTCATTTCGCATGATGGTTTTACCCTGCGTGACCTGCTAAGTTACAACCAGCGCAACAACCTGGCCAACGGCGAAGACAACCGCGATGGCCAGGGCAACAACCTTAACTTCAACTGCGGTATCGAAGGTCCGACCGACATACCCACTATCACCCGAATGCGCTCACGCTTGCAGCGCGCCTTGCTGACCACGCTGATGCTGGCCCAGGGAACGCCCATGCTGTGTGCTGGGGATGAGATAGGGCACACCCAGAATGGCAACAACAACCCTTATTGCCAGGACGGCCCACTCACCTGGATTGACTGGGATGCGCAAGACCATGACTTGCTGGCGTTTACCCAATACCTGATCTCGCTGCGCCACCAATTACGGCCCTTTGCCAACCAGTGGTACAGCGGTGTTGCAGATGCTGAAGGCAACTACGATCTGTCATGGTGGAATGCCGATGGCAGTTCGCTGCAGGGCGATGCCTGGCATCAACCCATGCAGCGCACCCTGGGATGCCTGATCGGCAAGCCAGGCCGCTCCAAGTCCCCGCTGCTGCTGCTGATCAACAGCGGCTCCAGTCCCGAGACATTTGCGTTGCCGCGTGGCCAGTGGCAAGCACTGCTCGATACCAGCCATCCACGCGGCCTGGCCGTCTGGCGGGCTGCTGGCACCACACCAGTGCCAATCGTGGCGCACAGTGTTTTGTTGCTGCAACAAACGACCGTCCGGCAGTTTCAGAAGTTCTGAGTTGGCCAAGCTGACAGCAGCCCTTTGGCGACAAGCATCGTCCAAAACCTTCAGGCCGCTGCACCGCCTCTGCCACCTTCGGCAGTGATTTGTGCCAGCCGCTGTGCCACCTCTGGGTCAATCCAGTCCCAGCTGAAACGCCAGGTCCAGCAACCCATGGTGCCTGGTGTGTTCATGCGATGCGCCCCATCGAGACCCAGCACATCCTGCAACTGGCACAGCGAGATGCAGGCGGGCGACATGATCGCGGCGCGCAACATGGCCCACGGCACGTTGGCCGCATCGGTTTTCAGGTAACGCATGGCAAATTGGCGCTCTTGCGCCGAGCAGTTGTCCCACCAACCCTGCACCGTGTCATTGTCATGGGTACCGGTGTACACCACCGTATTGGTTTCATAGTTGTGCGGCAAAAATATGTGGCTCTCATCGCCGGAAAAACCAAACTGCAGCACCTTCATGCCTGGAAAGCCCAGCCGCAGCCGCAACGCAGTGACTGCTGGCGTGATGATGCCAAGGTCTTCCGCAATGATGGGCAAATCACCCAAAGTCGCCGCCAGGCCAGCAAACAGGTCATCGCCCGGCCCAGGCTTCCATTGCCCGCGGATGGCGGTGGGTTCATCCGCCGGAATTTCCCAGTAGTCCACAAAGCCACGGAAATGGTCAATCCGGACCACATCAGCCAGTGTCAACTGGCGGCGCACCCGGGCCACCCACCACTGGTAACCATCCTGCTTCATGGCAGCCCAGTCGTACAACGGATTGCCCCAGCGCTGTCCGGTAGCCGAGAAGAAGTCCGGTGGCACACCCGCCACCACACGCGGCTGTCCGGTATCGTCCAGCATGTACAAATCGGGTCTGGCCCAACAATCGGCACTGTGGTGCGCCACAAAGATTGGCAAATCACCGACCAGCAACACCTGTTTGTGGTGTGCATAGATCTTGATCGCCTGCCACTGCACATCAAATTGCCACTGCACAAAGCGCCAGAAGGCCATCTCGGGCTCATGCTGCACACGCGCTTTGGCCATTGCCCTGGGGTCGCGACGCGCCAGCGTCTTTGGCCATTTCGGCCAACGTTTGGGCCGGTACTTGCTGTCCAGCGCCATGAACAAGCTGTAGTCATCCAGCCAAACCTGCTGCGCCTGCGCCCAATCTCTTAGCGCGCGATGATCCTGTGCAGAGCCATGCTGCAAAAAACCGTTAAACGCTTCGCGCAGCTTTTGTACGCGCCAGGCGGTGACATCACGGTAATTCACCCGCTGCGTATCAAAATCAGCATGCAAACTGGTCGCACTGATCCACCTGCGCGTCACCATCGGCTCAAACGCGACCAGGCTGGGGTTGCCCGCAAACGCCGAACTCCCCATGTAAGGCGAGTTGCCGGGCCCGACCGGACCCAGCGGCAAAGTCTGCCACAGCGTTTGCCCAGCCGAATGCAGCCAATCCACAAATCGGTAGGCGCTCGGGCCAAAGTCACCTGATCCGTGGGGCCCTGGCAGGGATGTCGGGTGCAACACCACACCGGCACGTCGTTGTAGCAGCAAGGGATTTGGCATGAATGAATGGCTCGTGTTCGGGAATCTTTGGAATATTCGCGCCAAAAAAGGTGATGATTCAGGCGGCTTACGGACAGAGCCGGCGGTACAAGTCGATGTATTGCGCTGCCGCGGCATCCCAACCCAACGGCTGCTTCATGGCGCGGGCGCGTACCGCACGCCACTCGGTCTTGCGCGCATACAGCGCAAACGCCCGGGCCATGGCACGCCGCAGTTCTGCCACCTCAAAACGGTGAAAGACAAAACCATTGGCAGTCTGATTGGCCAAATCTTCCAGCGAACAATCAACCACGGTATCAGCCAGCCCCCCCACATGGTGCACCAATGGCAGGCTGCCATATTTCAGTCCGTACAGTTGCGTCAGTCCGCAAGGCTCAAACCTAGAAGGTACCAGGGTCACATCAGAAGCTGAGAATATCTGGTGCGCATAGGCTTCGTTGTAGCCAATTTGCACTGACATGGCTTGCGGATGCGCTGCTGCCCGCTCGCTGAAGGCTTGCTCCATGGCCCGGTCGCCGGCACCCAACAGCACCAGCTGGCCGCCACGCGCCAGCAATTCATCAAGCACCGCAAGCACCAAGTGCAAGCCCTTTTGTTCCGTCAGGCGGCTGACAATACCAAACAACGGCGCATCGGCCTTCACCGCCAGGCCCAGTTCTTCTTGCAAAAAGGCTTTGCAGCGCGCTTTGCCTGCCGTCTTGTCCGCATCAAAATTGAAAGCAATCGCGCTGTCCTGCGCCGGATTCCAGGTGGCCTCATCCACTCCATTGAGCACGCCGGTCAAGTCCGCTGCGCGCGCGCGCAGCAGGCCATCCAGACCACAACCCTGTTCGGGGGTCTGGATTTCACGCGCGTAGCTAGGGCTCACCGTGGTGATATGGTCCGAAAAATACAGCCCGGCCTTCATGAACGACAACTGGCCATGAAACTCCAGCCCGTCCACCCCGAAGGCCGCAATCGGTAACCCTAACTCAAAAAAATGGCGTGGCGCAAAGACACCCTGGTAGGCCAGGTTATGCACGGTATAGACACTTGCCACATAGGTGCGCTGCACCGGCGCAAACGCCATGTAGGCCGACACCATGGCCGCATGCCAGTCATGGCTGTGCACCACACGCGGCTGCCAGTAGGCATCGAGCCCGGCGGCCAGGCGCGCGCCCACCCAGCCCAGCAGTGCGAAGCGACGGTAGTTGTCGGTATAAGGCTTGTGCTGCACGTCTTCATAGGGGCTACCAGGCCGCCAATAAAGCGCGTGTGCATCAATCACATAAGCGGTCAAATTCAGGCTGGCCAGGTAACCCTGACGCACCGCAAAGCGTTCGCCCCAAGGCGCGTTCAATTCGGCCAGCAGCGTGCTGTTTTGCAGGTCTGCCATGATGGCAGGAAAACCCGGTAGCAATACTCGCGTATCACACCCAGCGGCGTTGAGCGCACCCGGCAGTGCCCCGGCAATATCGGCCAGACCGCCGGTTTTGAGAAGAGGAAAAATTTCGGCGCTAACCTGCAAAACATTCATGAATGATGGTTCTCTCGGAGGACTTCGGCGCTTAACTCAATTTTTCCAGCATCTCACGCGTGATCAAGACCACACCGCCTTCAGTGCGCTCAAAGCGCTGCGCATCGAGCACCGGGTCTTCTCCCACCACCAGTCCTTCGGGGATGACGCAACCGCGATCAATCACCACCTTGCGCAGCCGGCAATGGCGGTTGATGGTGACATCGGGCAGGGCAACCATCTCCAGAATCTTGCAATCAGAATGCACCCGCACCTCGGAAAACAACACCGAATGCGCCACATAAGAACCCGACACGATGCAGCCACCCGACACCAGGGTGTTGACATAAACCCCATTTTGTCCGTCCTTGTCCGGCACAAACTTGGCCGGCGGCAACTGGCGCTGGTAGGTCCAGATCGGCCATTCGGTGTCGTAAATGTCGAGTTCCGGCACGGTGGAAGCCAAGTCCAGGTTGGCTGACCAGAACGCGTCGATGGTTCCGACATCGCGCCAGTAAGGCTCGATACCCGCCACCCGCGACACGCATGACAAGCCAAACGGATGGGCCAGTGCCCGCCCCTCGCCCACCGCACGCGGAATCACGTTCTTGCCAAAATCATGCTCAGACTCCGGGTTGGCCAAGTCTTCTTCCAGCAACTTGTAGAGGTACTCCGCGTCAAAAACATAAATTCCCATGCTGGCCAAAGACACTGCCTCGTTGCCTGGCATGGCTGGCGGGTTGGCTGGCTTTTCAACAAAAGCGGTGATCTGCCGGTCTGCGTCGATGGCCATCACCCCAAACGCGCTGGCTTCGGCACGCGGCACTTCAATGCAGCCCACCGTGCAACCGGCTCCCATGGCCACATGGTCCTTGACCATGATCGAGTAATCCATCTTGTAAACGTGATCACCGGCCAAAATCACGATGTATTGCGGGTTGCTGGAGCGGATGATGTCCAGGTTCTGAAAAATCGCATCTGCGGTGCCGCGGTACCAGTGTTCCTCACCAGCACGTTGTTGCGCCGGCAGCAAATCAACCATCTCATTGAGCTCGGCACGCAAAAAGCTCCAGCCACGCTGCATGTGGCGCATCAGCGAATGCGACTTGTACTGCGTCACCACGGCCATGCGCCGAATGCCCGAATTCAGGCAGTTGGACAGGGCAAAGTCAATGATGCGGAACTTGCCACCAAAGTAAACCGCCGGCTTGGCCCGGCTATCGGTCAATTGCTTGAGCCTTGAGCCACGCCCACCCGCCAGCACCAAGGCGACAGTGTGGCGGATCAGTTGATGGGTTTCAGGGGTTCTTTTCTCGATCATGTCCACCATGGTGGTCTCCTCGGGTTTGGGTTTGTTGTGATGCGATTGTCTGACATGCCTTGGCATGCAGACCAGAAAAGCTCAGGTTGCGACGCTCGGGCCGCTCATGCCGGTGTGCCGGGCAATGCCTGCCAACTGGTCGGCCAGCGCTGCCAGATCAGACAGTACCACTTGTGCCGGTGCGTCCTGACGCGCCGGGTCGGGCTCGAAACACTCCAGATACAGCCGCAGCGTGGCGCCCTCGGTACCGGTGCCTGACAGGCGGAAGATGACGCGCGCGCCATCGTCAAAAATCAGTCGCACACCTTGCGCTTTCGAGACCGAGCCGTCAATCGGGTCGTTGTAGGCAAAATCGTCCGCCAGTGTCAGCGTGCGTTGGCCAAACTTTTGCCCTGCCAGGCCCGGCAAAGCCGCACGCAGGTCAGCCATCAGGGTGTTGGCAGCGTCCACCGCAATGCCTTCGTAGTCGTGCCGGGTGTAGTAATTTCGGCCATAGGTGGCCCAGTGTTCGCGCACCAGCGACTCCACCGAGCGGCCGGTTGCACCTTGCAGGCTGAGCCAGAACAGAATCGCCCAAAGACCGTCCTTTTCGCGCACATGACTGGAGCCGGTGCCATAACTCTCTTCGCCACACAAACTGACCCGCCCGGCATCGAGCAAATTGCCAAAAAACTTCCAGCCGGTGGGGGTTTCGAAACAGGCGATGCCCAGCGCTTTGGCCACCCGATCCACCGCAGCGGAGGTTGGCATCGAGCGCGCCACGCCCAGCAGGCCGTCACGGTAGCCGGGAATCAATCTGGCATGCGCCGTCATCAACGCCAGGCTGTCCGAGGGTGTGACGACAAAATTGCGCCCAACCACCATATTGCGATCGGCATCGCCATCCATGGCGCCACCAAAATCAGGAGCATCCGGACGCAGCATGTGCGCAATCAGGTCTTCGGCGTTAACCGGGTTCGGGTCTGGATGCAGCCCGCCAAAGTCTTCCAGCGGTGTCGCGTTGACCACCGTGCCGACCGGCGCGCCAAGCTCGCCCTCCAGAATCGCTTTGGCATACGGGCCGCCGACGGCGTTCATGGCATCAATCCGTGCGGAAAAGCCTTTGGCAAACATGCTGCGCAGCAGGTCAAAGTCAAACAGCTCGCGCATCACGGCGGCGTAGTCTGCCACCGGATCAATCACTTCGACCTGCATTTGCTCCAGTTGCTGCACTCCCAAGGTGTCAATGGCCAGGTCGGGCGCATCACTGATGTGCAGTTGTGTCAACACTTGTGTGCGTGCATAGACGGCTTCGGTCAGCGTCTCGTTGGCCGGGCCACCATTGCTGGCGTTGTACTTGATACCAAAGTCACCGTCCGGGCCGCCGGGGTTATGGCTGGCTGACAGCACGATGCCGCCAAACGCCTGATGCCGCCGGATCACTGCACTGGCCGCTGGGGTTGACAAGATGCCGCCCTGTCCGAGCAACACGCGCTGCACGCCATTGGCGGCGGCCATTTTCAGGATGGTTTGTGCCGCCACCCGGTTGTGATAGCGGCCATCGCCACCGACCACCAGGGTTTTCCCTTTGAGCGCCTGACCGCCAGGCTCTGACGCATTGAGCACATCGAACAGCGCCTGAACGAAGTTCTCCAGGTAGTTCGGCTGCATGAATACGGTAACTTTTTTTCTCAGGCCCGAGGTGCCTGGGCGCTGTCCGGGAAAGGCTTGGGTAGGGGTCGTCTGGATGGCCATGATGTGATAACTTGAGGCAGCTGTGACGCGTTTGAATTTAGCACCATTCAGGGGTTCAAAACCGGACAGGGCGCACCATTAAAATGCTTACTTGTTCCAATATTGACCTACCTCAACAAAACGCAGGCACCGGACCGCCACATTGTGCCAGCGCCAGCGCCGCCAGGCTCCCGACCTGCCAACCAACATCATCCCTTGTGACTTACGCTTTTGAAACCCGCCGCAGACGCACTTTTGCGATCATCTCGCACCCCGATGCCGGCAAAACTACCCTGACCGAAAAACTGCTGCTGTTCTCGGGAGCCATCCAGATTGCCGGCAGCGTCAAGGCACGCAAAGCCACGCGCCACGCCACCTCTGATTGGATGGAGATCGAAAAGCAGCGCGGCATCTCGGTGGCATCGAGCGTGATGCAGATGGTCTATCGCGACCATGTCATCAACCTGCTCGACACGCCCGGCCACAAGGACTTTTCTGAAGACACCTACCGCGTGCTGACAGCAGTTGACTCGGCCTTGATGGTGATCGACGCGGCCAACGGTGTCGAGTCGCAAACCCGCCGGTTGATCGAGGTTTGCCGACAGCGTGACACACCCATCATCACCTTTGTCAACAAAATGGACCGCGAGGTGCGCGACCCGCTCGACATCCTTGACGAAGTGGAGCGTGAACTCGGCATGCCCTGTGTGCCGATGACCTGGCCGGTGGGCCAGGGCAAAAGCTTTGGCGGCATCATCAACCTGCGCAGTCGCAGCATGACGGTATTTGAGTCGGGCAGCGAACGCCGGCCGCAAGATTTCGAGTCGATTCCAGTCACCGACACCGAGACGCTGACAAAGCGCTTTGGCTTCGAGATTGACGCAGCGTTTGAGAGCATGGAACTCGCCACCGGCGCCTCGCCTACGTTTGACCACGACGCTTTTCTGGCCGGCAAGCAAACGCCGGTGTTTTTTGGCTCTGGGGTCAACAATTTTGGCGTGATGGAAGTGCTCGACGCGCTGATTGACCTGGCCCCGTCACCCGGCCCACGCACGAGTTCGTTTGTCGTCAACAAGCAACCGGTCATCAAGCAGGTGCAGCCCGAAGACGAGGCTTTCAGCGGCGTGGTGTTCAAGGTGCAGGCCAACATGGACGCGAATCACCGCGACCGCATCGCCTTCGTGCGCATGGCCAGTGGCAAATACAGTCCCGGCATGAAGCTGAAAGTCATGCGCACCGCCAAGGAACTGCGCCCCACCAGCGTGGTGACCTTCATGAGCCAGCGCCGCGAGGCCGTCGAAGAAGCCTACGCCGGTGATATTGTGGGCTTCACCACCCACGGTGGCGTGCAGTTGGGCGACACGATCACCGACGGCTCGGTCAACCTGCTGTTTACCGGCCTGCCGTTCTTTGCCCCTGAGATGTTCATGACGGTGGTGCTGAAAAACCCCTTGCGCACCAAACAGCTCCAGCAAGGGCTGGCACAGCTGGGTGAAGAAGGCGCGATTCAGGTGTTTCGGCCCGAGATGGGCGGCAACATGCTGCTCGGCGCGGTGGGCCAATTGCAGTTTGAAGTGGTGCAGCACCGCCTCAAAGGGGAATACGACGCCGACATCCGCCTGGAGAGCAGCCAGTACACCGGCGCACGCTGGATCACCGCCGACACGCCACAAGAACTGAAAGATTTTGTGCACGCATATCCGCAGCGCATGGCGCGCGACGCCGCCGACACCCTGGCCTACCTGTGCACCAGCCCTTATGACGTGCGGTTGGCGCAGGAGCGTTTTCCCAAGATCCACTTCCACCCGCTGCGCGAGCACGCAGGGCTGGCATTGCAAAGCGCTGGCTGACATGAACCTGCCCCTGTTGCCTCTGGCAAGCTGGCCGCTTGAGCAACGCCAGACCATCATCGGGGTCTTTACCGACATCGACGACACGCTGACCACACACCAAGCCATCACCCCGGATGCCTTGCAGGCCTTGGCCGACCTGAAGGCGGCCGGGCTGGCGGTGATTCCGATCACCGGGCGACCGGTGGGCTGGTGCGAGCCGCACGCGCTGGGTGATGCGGCGCGCGGCATTCCAGCGTGGTCGGTGGATGCGATGGTGGCTGAGAACGGTGGTGTGGCATTTGTGCCAGAAAATATTGGTCAAATTGGCCTACAGCCATTATGGGATAAGCGCAGACAGCTATATAAAATATACCATTCAGAGACCCTGACCCGCGCCAGCAACTACGCCCGCATGCAACAAGTGGCGCAGAGCATCCTGCAACAGGTACCTGGCAGCGCACTCTCCAGCGACCACGCCGGCCGCGAAACCGACATCGCCATCGATTACAACGAGGTCGCCCTGTTGCCCCCGGACAAGGTGCGCCAGGTGGTGGCGCTGTTTCAGTCGCATGGCATGCACGCCACCGTCAGCAGCATCCACATCAACGGCTGGTTTGGCGACCACAACAAACTGGAGGCGGCGCGCTGGATGGTGCAAACACTGTTTGGCCGCACACTTGACGATGAAATCGACCGCTGGGTCTATGTGGGCGACTCCACCAACGACCAACTGATGTTTGAGCATTTTCCGCACAGCGTGGGTGTGGCCAACATCAGCCGGTTTGCCGAGCAACTGGTCCACTGGCCGCGCTACGTGACGCCGAGTGAGCGCGGTGCCGGCTTTGCCGAAGTGGTGCGGGTCATCCTGCAAGCCCGAGCGCCATGAATGCCACCACCGGCATGCCGCCCGCCCAGGCTGCGGGCTCAAAAATTGGCCTTGTCAGCGTCTTTGGCTCCACTTTTTTTCAGCTCTGCGGCGTTTTCATGCTGTCACCACTGCTGTTGCTAATGCTCAAAAAGGCGGAGGTATCCACCACGGTGGCGGGCCTGTTTGCGGCGACCACCTGGCTGGGCATCTTCATCATGACCCCGTTTGCATCCATCGTGACCCAAAAAATTGGGCGCCGAACCGCGATGTGGCTGGCATCAGGCATGCCGTTGGTGGCGGCGATCGGGATTTTTGCAAGCACGAATCTGTGGCTGTGGTTTGGCTTGGTGCTCGTGGCGGGCCTGGCCGACGGCCTGCGCTGGGTGCTGGCCGAAGCCTTCATTGCAGAATTTTCTCCGCCGGACCAGACAGGGCGCTACATCGGCAGCTTTGCCACCATGATCGGCATGACGTTTGTGGTTGGGCCAACGCTATTGGCCTGGGTCGGCATCGAGAGTCGCACCGCCATGTGGCTCGTTTTGGCCTTGCTGGCCATTGGCTTGGCCTGGACCGCATGGATACCCGCGTTACCGCCCGACCACGACACTCACACCGCCCGAGTCGGTCTGCACGGGTTATGGCATGCAGTTTCGCGCAACCCGGTGATCATGCTGGCGGGATTTATCGGTGGCTTTTTTGAGCTGGGACTGGCATCCACCCTGCCCCTGTATGGGCTGGCGCTGGGGTTGAGCGCGAGTGTGGCGACTCTTCTGGTTTCCGTGAGTGGCCTGGGTGGCACACTGATGGCCATCCCGGCGGGCATGCTGGCGGACCGATTTACCTCCCCGATCCAGGGCCGGCGGCTCATGATGCGTGCCTTTACCGGTCTGATCCTGCTGTCCACTGTGGTCAGCCCGATGGCTATGGTCCAACCCAAGCTGATTTGGCCGATGGTCGCCATCTGGGGCGCGGCGGGCGGCGCCCTGTACACGCTGGCGATGATCGACATCGGCGCACGCGAGAAAGGCATCACGCTGGTCAACAGCACGGCGGTGCTGGTGCTCACCTATACGCTGGGCGGCCTGGTGGCCTCGGCCAGTTCCGGAGCGCTGATTGACCGCTCGCCGGTGCTGGGTTTTCCGGCCCTGCTCTTGAGTGTGGCGGCCGTTGGACTGGCTGCGCTGCTCAGGCAAGAGCGCTGAGTCATCAGCGCGCGTGGCAGCGCCAACTGCACAGGCTAGCCGATCTGGGTCTAAGCACCGCCAGGGCATCAGCCACTGCCAAGCACGCATTTTTTCAAGATCAGCGAACAGTTCGTTGGCCTGCAACAGCCAGCTTGCGGCGGCTTTTCCAGGCCCCCAGCAGCACCAGCAGACCGGGGATGAAGATCATCGCCCAGATGATCTTGTCCAGGTGCTGTTTGACCCACGGAATGTTGCCAAAAAAGTAACCCACGGTGACGATACCGCCCACCCACAGCGTGCCACCGGTCAC
>JAIFMT010000008.1 GCA_020048295.1 Rhodoferax sp. | reverse complement strand
GGCGATGCGCATGTCTTCGGTGGCTTCGTCGATGTAATAGACCAGCGCGTCCACACCGCGGGTGAAGTCGTCGGTGGTGCTCACTTCGACGTTGGTGCCGGTGGAGGACTCGGCGGCAAAGTGCGCGGCCGCTTCCAGGTAACCATAGCCGGGTTTGGGGGCCATTTTGTAAGCCACCAGAATGTGCTTACCGCCTTTGATCAGGTCCTCTTCCTTGAGGCTCAGGTCGGCGTAACGGTTCGATTGATCCATGTGAAATCTCCTGTTAAGTGTGGTTGGGCTGTCAACGGGCTGAACTATAAACAGGCTTATTCATCATGAAAATTCAAATAAATTACTAATCAAATTAGTTTTGACTGATGAATACCGCGGCGATGGCATCGCCGAACTCAAGGACAATGCGGCATGTCAAATTTGCACATTCACCCTTGCGTCAAAGGAGCGCTTTATGCCGATCGTCGTATTCAACCAAAAGGGAGGCGTTGGCAAATCGACCATCACCTGCAATCTGGCAGCCATCAGCGCCACCCAGGGTCGGCGCACGCTGGTGATTGACCTCGACCCGCAGGGTAATTCAAGCAGCTATCTGCAAGGCGGCACTTCGCAGCAGGGACAGCCCACCGTGGCCGGCTTTTTCGAGCAAAGCTTGAGCTACAGTTTCAAGAGCGTCAAGCCCAATGAATTCGTAGTCAGAACACCCTTTGATCAGCTCGATGTGATGCCCTCCAGCGCGTCCCTCAACGAACTGCAGGTCAAGCTCGAATCGCGCCAGAAAATCTACAAGCTGCGCGAAGCGCTGCAACAACTGGCCGATACCTACGATCGCATCTACATCGACACCCCGCCGGCGCTGAACTTTTTTACCCGCGCTGCGCTGATTGCTGCCACGGGTTGCCTGATTCCGTTTGATTGCGACAGCTTTTCGCGCCAGGCGCTCTACACGCTGCTGGAAAACGTGCAAGAAATCCGCGCCGACCACAACCCCAGTTTGCAGGTGGATGGCATCGTGGTCAACCAGTTTCAACCGCGAGCCAATTTGCCGCAGCGCATGGTGGCAGAACTGATTGCCGAGGGCCTGCCGGTGCTGCAGCCCTATTTGCCGTCATCGGTGAAGATTCGCGAGTCGCATGAACAGTCGCTACCGATGATTTACCTGGACCCGGGCCACAAAATCACGCTGGCGCTGATTGCCCTGCACGACGGCTTGCGGGCGTAGCTGGCAAGCCACAGCGCTGCCGTTGACGTGACATGGCGTTCATGTCCCGGCGGCCAGGGTCCAGCAACATCAAACCCGCCGTGCCCACAGCCCCAGCGAGTGGCGTTCTATTTCGGCAAGTTCGCGCTCGAACCTGGCACACCGTAGCAAAGAGTGCTCGATGAGGCCAAGCTGCACGGCACGGGCGTAGTTGGCGCGCGCGATGTCAAAAGGCCAGCCCAGCGCCAGCTTGGTGGTGTGGGCGAGGGCCGTGGCGGTGCGGGCGATGGCGGGGATAAGGCTCATGGGGTGCTCCTTGACGGTGTCGGCAAGCTTGGGCTGAAGTTGGCCAGTTCGTGGCGGTCGGCAGCGGCGTACAGGTCTTGCGCAAAGCGCGGGTCATTGATGTAAACGTCATCGGCAATGGCGCGCAACTGGTTGGCTTCTTCGAGTGCCGTCTGTGGCAGCTGCGGTTTGTTGCGAGGCTGCCGCAGGGTGGTCCATAGTGCAAGCACCAACTGGCTGGCTGCGCGTGCCAGTTCGCGCACCGCCATGCCAAAGTTGCGGATTTCCAGGGCTAACGGTGTTTGCTGCAGCGCGTTGGTGGTGGTCATCGGCATGATATTTCCCTTCTGGAGAGTTATGTTGCAGTGCAGTATAGGGTAAACCCTAGTATTTGCACTGTGGCATTCTCCTTGAGCGGGTGTGGTTATGTTGTTTCCTGGGTGCGCGGGTGTCCCGCCCGCCACCGACGCGGGCAAGTTCCGCGTGCTTCTTGGTGAATACCAGGTTTTCATGCTTTGGGGTGGGCACACGGCCAGTTAGACTCGTGCCGTCCCAGCGAGCCAACCATGACAATATTTCGTTCTTTAATACTAGGCCTGCTCCTTGCGCTGCCAGCAGCGTTTGCCCAGTCGCCTCAGTTGACTTTGCCCAGGCTGCCGTTGGCCATTGACAACTTTCCGCCGTTTGAGTATGAAGAGGGCGGAAAGGTCACTGGCTTTGATACCGAAATTGTCGAACTCGTCCTGCAGCGCATGGGCTACGGTGCTGACATTCACGTGCTACCGTGGGCTCGGGCACTGGCGCAAACGCAAGCTGGCGAGTTTGCCGCGATCTTCAGCCTGACCAAAAGCCGGCAGCGGGACGCGTTGTTTTACTTTGCCGACCCGATCAGCACGGTACAGGACGTTTTTTTCAAACGCAAAAACTTGGCGGTAACCTGGAAAACACTAGCAGATCTGGCCCCTTACCGTGTTGGCATCAGCCATGGTTACACCTACGCCCCGGAATTCATGGCGGCGGTGCAGGGCAACGCGTTCAAGGAAGTTCAGGTGCTGGCGGGCGGATCGATGGAGTTGCGGCAACTGCGCAAGCTCAAATCGGGCAACATCGACTTGCTGATTTGCGAGGTTTCGGTGTGCAGCTACCTGATCAAGACGTACGCGCCTGAATTTGACGAACTCGACTTCATCGACCAGTCCGTGGGTGAGGTGCGGCCTTACCACATTGCCTTTTCCAAGAAGTGGCCCGAATCGGCCAGCCTTGTCAAAAGCTTTAATCTGGAACTCGCCAAACTGACCAGCGAGGGTCAAAAGCAAGTCATTCTTCAAAGGTATGGTGCGACGCATCCAAAGCGCTAGCCAGACGGCCTGACTTGTCAAAAAAAAGCCATGCACGAGAACCCATTGCCTGACCGGGCCGTGCCCGACCTGCGCCGTGCCGCCGAGGCAGAAGTCGCTGCGGCGCAGCGCCTGCACCAACCGCTGGCACGCTCGTTGTTGCGGCGATTTGTGGTGGCCTACCTTGGCTTTGCGCTGGCCATCATGGGTCTGCAATTTGCCATCGACTACCGACTGGCACGCAGTCAGACCATTGACAGCCTCAACGCGCTGGCAGACACGTTTGCGCCCAGCGTGTCGGGGGCGTTGTGGGACTATTACGATGGTTTGCTGCAGGCGATCACGCTGGGTATCGGCGCGCATCCCAAGGTGGTGTGGGTTGAAGTGCGCGGCAGCGATGGCAACCTGAGTGCCCAATGGCAAAAGCCCGACGGGCCCGCTGCTTCGACCACGCTGGTGGTCACGCGCGACATCTATCACCCATTGCCGGGTGGTCAGCAGAAAAAACTTGGCACACTGCGCATTGCCTCCAATGACCAGCTGGCGGTCGGCCATTTGTTGTCGGGCTTTGTGCAAGTGGCGTCGTTTACTGCCTTGCTGCTGATGTTGATGCTGGTGATTTTGTGGCTGCTGGTACACCGGTTGGTGATCCGGCCGCTTGCCAGGTTCTCGCAGCGCGTCAGCGTCATTGAAAGCCCGGAAAGCCATCCCCTGTTTCTGGACTCGGACACCCGGGTGCTGGAGATCGCCAATCTGCAAAACGGCTTCAACAAGATCATGCGGGTGCTGGCTGAGAGTTACGAGCACATTTCGGCGCAGAACGCGGTGCTTGAACAGCGTGTTCTGCAGCGCACCTCGGCGCTGGAGGAGGCCAACCGCCAGTTGGCCGTGCTGTCCAACACCGACGCGCTGACCGGCCTGGTCAACCGCCGCCGTTTTGATGCTGCGCTGACTGCTGAGTGGTCGCGCGCCAGGCGCGGCGGTGAGCCGTTGGCGCTGATCATGCTTGACATCGACCATTTCAAAAAATACAACGACGAACTCGGTCATCTGGCCGGGGACGAGTGCCTGAAAGCCGTGGCGCACGTGCTGATGAAGCAGGCCAGGCGCACGGCTGACGTGGTGGCGCGTTATGGTGGCGAGGAGTTTGCCTTCTTGCTGCCAAACACCGAGGCCGACGCGGCGAACAAGCTTGCCGAAGTCACGCGCGCTGCGGTGCAGGCCGCCGCTCTGGTGCATCCGGCTGCATCCCAGGGCATCGTGACGATCAGTCTGGGGGTGGCCGTGATGCAGGTCGGCAGCGATTTCGATGCGCAGGCATTGCTCCACGCCAGCGATGGCGCCTTGTACCGCGCCAAGGCACGCGGCCGCAACCGGGTTGAGTTCGCCATCGTGACCGCCTGAATGAGTGTCCCGTTGGCGGCTCAATAAGGGTTGTCAAAACCCAGTCGCTGCATGATCTCGCTTTCACGCAATTCCATCACCTGTGCGTCCTCTTCCAGGTCGTGGTCCCAGCCTTGTGCGTGCAGCGTGCCATGAACCAGCAGGTGCGCGTAATGTTGTTCGAGGGTTTTGCCTTGTTCTTGTGCCTCGCGCGCCACTACCGGCGCGCACAGCACCAGGTCAGCCATCACAACGGGTTCCTGGGTGTAATCGAACGTCAGCACATTGGTGGCGTGGTCTTGTTGCCGGTAGTCACGGTTGAGTGCCTGGCCTTCTTCGGCGCCGACGATGCGCACGGTGACCTCGCCGTCGTCCTGTAGCGCATGGCGAATCCATTTGGCCACCTTGTGGCGGGGCAGGGCGGCACGATGCAGTGGCGCGTCCGGGAACTTGCCAAATTGCAGCGAGAGTGTCAAATGGTTCATCAGAATGCCTTCCAAAAATTTATAACAAATTGTCCTCTAGCCCTTATTTGGTATGCGCTATAAGCTATAACAATTGAAGTGACTGGTCACGCGGCCGCCTTGGGTTCGCGACGGCTGCGGGGCGTGCGCAATGCGGTGGTGGGCGGCAATGGCGCGGCATCCAGGCGCGGCCGGGGGTTGTAGCGGCCGGGTGCGTCATAGGCATCCACAATGCGCGCCACCAGCGGGTGGCGCACCACGTCCTGGCTGGTCAGGCGGCAAATGGCAATGCCTTCGATGTTTTTCAGCACCCGCTCGGCATCAATCAGCCCGCTGAGCTGGTCGCTTGGCAGGTCGATCTGGCTCACATCTCCCGTCACCACGGCCTTGGAACCAAAGCCGATGCGCGTCAAGAACATTTTCATCTGCTCGGGCGTGGTGTTTTGTGCTTCGTCCAGAATCACAAACGCGGTGTTGAGCGTGCGCCCGCGCATGAAGGCCAGCGGCGCGATCTCGATGGTCTGGCGCTCAAACGCCTTTTGCACCGCGTCGAACCCCATCAGGTCGTACAGCGCATCGTACAGCGGGCGCAAATACGGATCGATTTTTTGCGCCAGGTCGCCGGGCAGGTAGCCCAGTCGCTCGCCAGCCTCCACTGCCGGGCGCGTCAGCACAATGCGTTGCACCGTGCTGCGCTGCAAGGCATCCACCGCCATTGCCACCGCCAGATAGGTCTTGCCGGTGCCCGCCGGGCCGATGCCAAAGGTGATGTCGTGGCTGATGATGCTGTCAAGGTAGTTAGCCTGATTGATGGAGCGCGGTTTCAGGTCGGCGCGCTTGGTTTTCAGCGACGGGCCATCGGCACCGTTGACGTCGCCATCGCCCGAGAGCATCAGCTGCACAGTGCGCGGCTCGATGGGGCGGGCCGCCATTTCGTACAGCGCTTGTAGCATTTCCATACCGCGTTTGGCATTGGCTTTAAGGCCATCGACCTTGAACTGCTCGTGGCGGTGGGCAATTTTGACCTGCAGCGCCGTCTCGATGGTGCGCAAGTGGGCATCCATGGGGCCGCACAGGTGGCCCAGGCGGGTGTTGTTGGGCGGTGAAAATAAGTGGCGAAGGATCACGTTGATAATTCTTTGAAAAGGGGAGGGTCGCGAAGACCGCCCCAGCGGTGTTGGGCCGGCCTGCCGTAGCGGCGGCGTTACGGTCTTTGTCGGTCCGCCTGGCGGGGCCAATTTTCCGTCAGTCGCCAAGCACTTCTTCAAAATAGGTAAAAAATATGATCGGCAAACTCAGCGGCACGCTGGACCACAAGAATCCCCCCGAAATCATCATCGATTGCCACGGCGTTGGCTACGAGGTGCAGGTGCCGATGAGCACTTTTTACAACCTTCCCGAGCTGGGGGGCAAAGTCAGCCTGCTGATGCATTTTGTGGTGCGCGAGGACGCGCAAATTTTGTACGGCTTTGCCAGCGCGCCCGAGCGCGAGGCGTTTCGCCAGCTGATCAAGATCGCGGGCGTGGGGCCACGCACGGCGCTCTCGGTGCTGTCGGGCATGAGTGTGGCTGAGCTGGCGCAGGCCATCACGCTGCAAGAGGCCGGCCGCTTGATCAAGGTGCCTGGCATCGGCAAAAAAACCGCCGAGCGGCTGCTACTGGAGCTCAAAGGCAAGCTTGGCCCCGACATTGGCGTGGTGGCCACCGTGGCCAGCGATGCACAGAGTGACATCCTGCAAGCGCTGCTGGCGCTGGGCTACAACGATCGTGAAGCGGCTGCAGCCCTGAAAGCGCTGCCCAGAGAGGTGGGTGTCAGCGAGGGCATCAAACTGGCGTTGCGGGCGCTGGCGAAGTAACTTTTTCGCGCCTCAGTGAAACACGCCGTACAGGGCGGCTGTGCCCGCCATCTCCACAGGCATGCCGTAAGCCAGCCGGCGCAGGCTGTCCGTGATGACCTGCTTGGCTGGCAGTAAGGCAGAGATTGCTTTGATCAGGGCGCTCATGGTTTTCTTTCTTTGAGCAGGTCGCGTAGCCGCTTCGGGGCAGGCACCAGGGGTGTGCGGCTGCGCGTCCAGGCGCCTTGCTCGCTGGGCGACAGGGCGCGGCCCCGGCTCATGAACCACGAGGCCAGCTTGTAAAAACCCAGTTTCCCGTACACCTGTGCCCAGACATTCCAGACCGCCGTGTTGGCCACGGTGCGCGCCGTGCCGCTGCCGCGCAAGGTGGCATCGTCGCTGTCGGGTCTGGCCATCGCCTCGTTGCGCAGGCGCACCAGAATGTCGGTGATCGGTATCTTTACCGGGCATACCTCGGCGCAGGCGCCGCACAGCGTTGACGCAAAAGCCAGTGGGTAAGTGGACTCCAGCCCCAGCATGTGCGGTGAGATGATGGCCCCAATCGGGCCGGGGTAGGTGGTGCCATAGGCGTGGCCGCCAATACGGGCGTACACCGGGCAGTGGTTCATGCAGGCACCGCAGCGGATGCATTGCAGCGTGGCGCGCAGCTGCGCGTCGGCATAGGCCTGGGTGCGGCCGTTGTCCAGCAAAATCAGGTGTACCTCTTGCGGGCCATCTTTTTCACCGGGTTGGCGCGGGCCGCTGATCAGGTTGAAATAGGTGGTCACCGCCTGCCCTGTGGCCGAGCGTGACAGCAGACTGTACAGCGGCACCACGTGCTCGAGCTTTTCCACCACTTTCTCAATGCCGGTGATGGCAATGTGAACCCGTGGCACGGTGGTGCACATGCGACCGTTGCCTTCGTTTTCCACCAGGCACAGCGTGCCGGTCTCGGCCACGGCAAAGTTCACGCCGGAGAGGCCAATGTCGGCATCGGCAAATTTGCGCCGCAGCACACGCCGGCCAACACGGATCAGCGCATCAACATCCTCGGTGTAGGCCACGCCCGGAATTTCCTGCTCGAACAGGCGGGCGATCTCCTGCTTGGTCTTGTGGATGGCGGGCATGATGATGTGCGAAGGTGCTTCTCCAGCCAGTTGCACGATGTATTCGCCCATGTCGGACTCAAAAGCTTCAATGCCCGCTGCTTCCATCGCATGGTTGAAACCCACTTCTTCGCTCACCATCGACTTGCCCTTGATGATTTTTTTGGCCTGGACACGCCGCGCAATACCCAGTGCGATGGCGTTGGCTTCGTCGGGCGTTTGCGCCCAATGCACCTGGATGCCATTGGCGGTCAGCCGGGCTTCGAGCTGCTCCAGCAGGCGCGGCAAATGCGCCAGGCTGTAGTGCCGGATCGCGGCACCGAGCTCACGCAGCCCTTCGAGTTCTTGTGCGTCGGGAAACTGGGCGCGCCGCTTGGCTTGCAGAAAGTCCATCGCACCCCGGAAATTTTTGCGTTGCGCGGGGTTGTTGAGCACCTCACGGCTGCGCGCCTTGAAGTCGTCCATCGGGTGAATGCGGATGACCTGGTTCATGCGCGTGCTCCTGATGCGGTTGCGGATGCCGATGGGTGGCGCAGCAGCACCACCAGTTCACGCGGCCCGTGGGCGCCGTAGGCGAGGGTTTGCTGAATGTCCGCCGTTTTGGACGGGCCGCAGATCAGCAGGGCGTTGGTGGGCAGCTGGTTTGGCCAGCCCTCGGCGCTCATGGCTGAAAAGAAGTCGGCATGGATCGTGGCCACATCCAGCAGTACAAAATGCACTGAGGGCACCAGCGACATCAGCCGTGGCTCGGAGGCGCTGGGCCACACGATCAGGCTGCCAATGTCGGCAATGGCGCTTTTGGCCAGCGTCAGCGAGGCATCTATCTCGTCAAATAGCACGTCGCGCCAGCCATCAATCGGCTCGGCGTAGTGCACCAGTTTGAGCTGCTCGGGTTGGCGCGCTTGCAGAGTGCTGCCATGCGGCGTGTCGGTGCCGATCAGCAAATTGCGAAGCCCTTTGGTGGCAGCAAGGCTGAGCAGCAGATCGGGCCAGTGGGCATCGGTGGTGTCATGCACCTCGGTCTTGACGGCTTGCAGCGCAGCGCGCAGCCGGGCCACGCGCTGACTGGCGTCTTCGGCGCGCTGGTGGGCCTCAAACCAGGCCTTGACATCGGGCAGGGCAGGCATCTCTTTGATGTCGGTGGCGCGCAGGCGTTGCAGAATGGCAGTGCGGGCGCTTGAAGGCGCGTTCAAGGGGGCGTTCATGCGGCGGCTCCAGGGGTGGTACGTCGCCATAGAAAGCTGGCGATGTGTTCGCCGGGCAAGGTGGGTGTGGTCCGGCCTGCCAACTCATCCTGTTTGGCGGCGCGCCCGGTGATGTTGAGCAGGCAGCCGCAATCTGCGCTCACCACGCTTTGCGCGCCGGTATCAAGCAGCGCGGCCACCTTGTCGCTCACGATGGCCTCCGAAATATCCGGGTAGCGCATGGCAAAGGTGCCACCAAAGCCGCAACATTCTTCAATGCGTGCCTGTTCCACCACCTTGACTTGCGCCAGGCTGTCGAGCAGCGCTGCGCTGGTTTCATGGGCACCCATTTCGCGGCGTGCGTGGCACGAGGTATGCAGTGCCACCGTGCAGGCGCTGCCCAGATCGGGCTGGTTGAAGTTGACGACATGCACCAGAAATTCGCTCAGCTCATAAACCCGCGCTGACAGATCAAGCGCTTTGGCATGCAGCACCGGGTCGTCAGCAAACAGGTGTGGGTAATGCACCCGCATCATGCCGCCGCACGAGCCCGACGGAATCACCACCGGCCAGGGTTCTGCAAACAAGTTGAGCTGCTGCAAGGCCACCGCCCGGGCTTCGTCCGGGTAGCCGCTGCTGTGTGCGGGCTGGCCGCAGCAGGTTTGTTCTTCTGGAAAATGCACCCGAATGCCTTCGCGCTCCAGCAAATGCACCGTATCCAGGCCCGCTTGCGGGGTGAATTGGTCAATCAGACAGGTTGCAAACAGATACACATCGGTCGGCTTTGCCGGGTATTGCCGCTGGATGTTGGGTCGGGATGCCATCACGGGTCTCCTGATTGTTGCGATTTATCAATTTTTCGCCATGACTCAGAATACTACCGCATCGATCAACCAGCCTAACACTGTTGCCAGCGCGCTAAAACGACGAATTGTTGAGGGCCCACTCAAGCCGGGTGATCGACTACCGTCTGAGCGTGCGCTGGCCCTATTGAGCGCCAGCGTTTCCCAGTCGCTGGACGGATGGAATGAGGAGTCTTTTTGGCCTCTAGCTCTTTTTGAGTATGCGCTGGCAGCTATGAAAAATAATTCGATGTAGCCGTCTGCCAAGGGAAATGCCGGGGTCAGGCTTGGCTCCGCGACAATGGCGGCCTTGCACGTTCACTTGCATGACAGCTGGCCCACCATTTACCC
>JAIFMT010000169.1 GCA_020048295.1 Rhodoferax sp. | reverse complement strand
GTCAAGGTCGAGCGCAAGGTCAGCACCTGGCGCTCGGGGCGAAAACTGTACTCTTGCCAGAATCGACTTGCCGACACCTTGACCAGACCCGTCGGTTCTGCCGCCACAAAAGAGAACGGCATACCGGCCAGCGTGGTTTGGTTTTCCCGGTCAAGCCGGGTGATTCCGACGGAAAGCTTGTGATTGAGCGTTTCGACCAGGGTTTGACTCAAACCGAGTTCCTTGCTGTCGAGGCTGCTTTGAATGGCCAGGTCGCGCATTGGCTCTTCTACCACCGATGACAAGCCATGCGCCAACTGCACCGTCAACTGTGTACCCGCGGCATTCAGCGGCATTTGCCAGCCCAGGCTGGTGCGTGTGCCGTGTGCCTCTTCAGCCGGGCGTTGGACGCTGAACTCCAGATGATCGCCATAACCCGTCAGATTGCGCAACCAGCCGCTGATGCCCAGCACCTTCTCACCAATCGACGGGGGACGGTAATTGTTGGCAAATACCGACAGTTGGTAGGGCACAGCGCGCACCACATCCACATCCAGCACCGCCTCGCCGAGTCTGTCACCTGGCAGCAGGCGCGCGTTCATACGCTTGAACAAGGGATCATCGAGCAAAAGTTGGAAGCGCTCACGCAATTGATCCATGTTGAATACTGCCTCGGGATCACGGGCGAGGCGTTTCACCACGTAATCGTCCGCCAATCGCTCCATGCCGCGCAGGCGGATGGCTGTGAGATGCCCCTCCACCACGCGAACGGTCAGTTCATGGCCAGAAACTGGCGAATCGCCAAGCAGCGCGCCGGAATTGACAAAACCGCGATCAACATAGTGCCGGGTGATTTGCAGCCGCAGTTCCTCCAAATCAGCGTCATCCAAGTCCCGGTCCAGGTAATTGGCGACCAGGCCATTGAGTTCATCGGTCGAGATGGCGGCGTTGCCCTGAAAGACGATGCGATGGATGCGGGCCTTTTGTGCTGGTGCTGCAACAGGCTGCGCGATGGGCGACGCGGTGGCTGGTGCGATCGGTGGCAACTGGAAACCATCCGCTAACGGTGGGCCAAGGTAGCCGGGACGCGTGGGCTCTTGCACATTCAGGTGGTCCGTGGGTTCGGCAGCGGCCGCCAGCGCCGGCAGGCAAGCGACAGCAGCCAGGCCGAACATGCGCCGGGTTCGCCGACCGGCAAGGGCGCGTGGATTCATGGATTGCCACATGTCAACACCTCTGCAGCCAGACTGCTTGTTGTGGCCTTCACGCCGGCACCTGCTGGTGCGACCGGCGGTGGAGCCCCTTGGATACCCAGCCAACCCCGCGCCGAGGGGGCAACACCGCCACGTCCAGACACCGCCAGCGAACTGCCGCCAGTGGTCTGGCACGGATTACGGCCCAAACTGCCACTGTCGATCATCGTGCCTCCCAAGTTGCTCAACGAGCCCGAAATGTCAAGCACCGGTGCCGTGACATTGACCATGCCGCTGACCCCGGTTGGGGCTGCCGCCTGGATGACATTGAAGCCAAAAACGTCAGCCAAAAAGTCATAGGGTGTCGGCCCGCCCAGAAACAGTGTATTGCCGCTGCTCAGCAGGGTTTGCACATCAATGGCGACGTTCCCGCCGGCCGCGTCGCGGGCAGCCGTGTTGGCCTGAATGAAGCCCGTGTTCATGACCAAAGCACGGGTACCCACATGAATATCGCCGCCATTGCCGCTTTGGCCCAGCACGGAGGTGGTGATCTGGGAACGGTTCAGCTCGACCAGATGGCCCGCCTGGATGCTGATCGGACCACCATTTCCGCGGTTGGCACTGGTCGTGATGCTGCTGTTGTTCAAAGACAGGCGATCGCGGACGTTGATCTGCAGCGTGCCCGCAGCCTCGTTACCTGTGGCGTTGGCCTTGATGCTGCCCGCGTCACTCAGACTCAGTTGTGCGGCATCAACGCTCAGCACGGACGGCGACAGCGCTGACAACTGGGCGCTGTCACCATCATTCTGGATGCTCAAGCTGCCGCCGGATGCAATGACCAGCGCGCCATCGGCAAGAACCGAAACATTGCCAGGCTGCCCGCTGGACGTTGCGTTGGCCGCCGCACCGATCTGGCTACCCTCGCCACTCACCTCGATCGAACCCGCCTTGATCAACACCTCGCCGCCGCGTCCGGAACCCTCAACGCCTGAAGTCACCACACCGCCAGTCTGTAGTTGCAGCGCACTGCCAACATTCACCACCACCGTACCGGCATTGCCGGAACTGCCCTCAAGGCTGTGGCTGGTAATGCCCGTTGGATACTGGGTGTCGCCACCCCGAATGGTGATGGCCTGCGCATTCACCTCGACCTGCCCAGCGCTGCCTGGACCATAGGTATCGCTTGAAATAGCGGCACCGATGCGCAGTCCGTTGCCGCCGATGCGGATGTCGGGAGCGCTGACCGAAATGGTTCCGGCATGACCCGCGGCATAAGAATCCGAAGTGATGAAGCCGCCGTCGGCCAGTTCAATGCTTGTGCTCGCCTGAACGTTGACCGCACCGGCAGCACCCGAACCTTGCGAGTCGCTCAGTATCCATGCGTAGTCTTTGACATCTCCACTGGCCAGCACGACCTGACCGGCATGGATGTCGATGTCACCGCCGTCGCCACTGCCTTGGGTATCGGATCGAATGCGACCGCCACCGCCCACAGTCAGACTTCCGCCCACCTGAAGTTTGATTTGGCCGGCTTCGCCGCTGCCCGCACTGGAAGCCGTGATTCGACCACCTTTCAAAAGGGTGGCATCGCCAGCGACCGTGACTGAAACCGGGCCACCGTTTCCGGTACTTGCAGAGTAAGTGGCGCTGGTGATGGCAGCGAGCCCGGATGTCTTGCCGTCCAGTGTCAATTGCCCTGCCGTGACGGACACCGCCCCTGCACTCCCCTGGGCCAGGCTTGCCGTTGAGATGTAGCCAATACCGGCTATCTGCAGGTGGCCTGGTACATCCACCACCACCGAGCCGCCGTGCCCGCTGCTGCTTGCAGTCGCTTCCGAAGTAATGCCTGCACCGCTGAGATCGCCCATGCCGTCAATCAGAAGGTTGTTGGACTTGAAGTTGACGTTGCCTCCTTGCCCCAGACTCCAGGTATCGGACGAAATCCTGGCATAGCGCAGTAGCTGCGCATCGCCCGCCACACTGATGTTCACCAGACCGGCGTTGCCCGTGTCAAAGAATAAAGCACCATTTGCATCGACATGGAAATCTGCAGTACTGAAAACGCCAGTGCCAACACCATCACCACCATCCAATTGCAATGAGCCTGTCGCAACCTGGATATCACCTGCATTGCCAGAACCTGACGTGGAGGTGGCAACACGGCCGCCGTTGCTCAAATTCAAGGCACTGGAAGTTGAGATTTGAATGGAACCAGCGTGGCCCTGGCTGCCATAAAACGCCTGGCTCGATACCTGGGTCAACAGTTGACCACCCGTGCCGTCAACCGTCAGGTTTTTCGCGGCAATGTCAATGCTGCCGGCATTGCCGCTGCGATAGGTATCAGAGACCACCACACTATCGGAAAGGACGCGAACATCATTGACAGCGCGCAAAGTGATGCTGCCGGCCTGACCGGCACTGAAGCTATCGCTGGAAATCTTGCTGGCATTCAAGAGTTCAAGGGAATCTGTGACATCGACTGACAGAACACCCGCATTGCCAACCGCACCGACCCCACTGCGGCTGGTAATGCGTGCGGTGTCCGGGTGTCCGGCACCATCAAGCTGCAGCGATGCTGCCTTGACCGTCACATTGCCCGCATGACCGACCCCATAGGTGTCGGAAGTAATCATGCCGCCGCCCAGAATCTGAATCGTACCGCGTGCCGAAACCGACACATGACCACCCGCACCGAAGCCTTCAAATGCCGCCTGGCTGGTAATGCCAGTCTGACCAGGGGCGCTGCGACCATCGATTTCCAGATGCCCCACATCTGCCGTGATGCCCCCCGCCTGATGGATGGCCGAGGCAAATGTGCCAACCAGGGAACCGCTGCGAATGCCAGTGTCGCCGGCTGAAATACGGATGTTGCCGCCATCTGCCAGCGTTGTGGCGGCGCTCCGGACTTGACTGCCATTGATCATTTCCAGTCCCCCACTGGCGGCCGGCAATGTGTCACTGCTGCTGGCCTGCAAAACCCCGGCACCGCTGGCAACAATGCGGATGTCGCCGCCAGTCGTCTCCAACATGGCATGGTCAATGGTTACATCGCCGGCCGCCAGCGTCATACCGCCTGCAACGTTGTACAAGACAGTATCCTTGACGAGGATGGATGAGCGGGTTGCACCCAGAAAACCAAAGGCCGCCGGTTCGGCACTCGAGAAGGTGCTGGCCGCCGCCGTATCAGCATGCAAATTGCCATCGGGAAACTTCAGATAGTTCGCCGTGCTGACATGAAAAGCGCCAGGAACATCAATCGATGCGCCAGCGCCGAAGGTGATGCCAGCCGGATTGATGAAATAGAAATTGGGCGACCCACTGGCCGCCGTGAGTGAGAGCGGGCCGTTGATCAGCGACACACTCCCCCCGGTAACGCGGCTGATCACGTTCTGGATGCCTGCGCTGGTGGTGCTGAAGGCTGCTGATTCACCGCTGTGGATGTTGAACGTCTGGAAACTGTGAAAGAGATTGCTGCCGGCGAGCTTGCCCAGGCTCTGAGGAATTGCGTAAGCCGGTCCGGTGAGCGTCTGCGCCATATGGCCAAGGCTGCCATCTGTATTGATTTGTGCCAGCGCTGCGAGCGGCAGGCAGCCGACAGCAAAGATGAATGACAGGGGGTTGCGTTGGTTCATAGCCAATTCCCGATTAGCACAAAGGGTGCCCAGTAGAAGGGATGCGAGAGTTCCGGCTGCCGCAACAGTTCAAGTTGCGCCTGACGCAGCGCCTCGGTTTTACTGCGGCCGTTTCGGGTGATCTCGGTGTAGAAAGTTTTCATCACCGACTGTGCCGCATCGTCGGCAATCGGCCACAGGGTGCCCAACACACTTCGGGCACGGGCCTTGATGGCGACACCAGAAATGCCCAGCGGGGCCCGGTCGTTGCCTTCGGCCGTCTGACAGGCTGACAAGCCCAGCAGTTCAATCGGATGATGCTGAAACTTTTCGCTGCGCAGCAGCGACTCCAGGTTATTGAGGCTCAACACGTCATCAAAGGCCATGATGAAACTCGATTCGGCACTGTCACCAAAAACACCGTGTGACGCAATATGCACGATACGGTAGTCATTGCTTTGCATGGCGTGCTGAAACTGATCAACCGTAAAGCCAGCATCCAACAACGTTTGACCTTGAAGAATGCTGCCTAAGGCAGCAATTTCAACCTTGACACCGGGCAGCGCAAGACTGGCACGCATGGCTTCCATCGCCCGCTGTGGGCTGTCGGCCGTGGACTGATTCGCGGCTGGTTCAGTGCGGGTGCGCCAGGCGCGTGTCGGTAGGGTCCGTGCCAATCCAGAGCGTTCGACCGATTGATCCGATACCGGCGCGCCGGCAAGATGCATCATCTTTTCAACCACGGGGCCAGGCAAGGCAACGCCAGCCAACAAAGACACCGGCGTGCGGCGCATCGGAGCGGTGGTGTTGGTCATGCTCATGCCCGTGACGATGGAAATTGCCATTTTCTCGATGGCGAAGTGCCGGCCATCGTGCAAAGCAGCCATGGGAACAAGTCGCAGTGTGCCTGCAGGTACGACGACCAGGTTTTGCAGTTGCTCAGTGGCAATGAACTCGTCGAATGGTGCCAGCATCCATCGGTGGAGTTGTTGTGCCAAGGGGAGGTAGCCACTGGCACCCAAACGCAGCGCGTTCGCCAACGCCAGTGTGCTGCTGCGCAAGGTGCTGCTGCTCACAGGCGAGCTCCGACGGACGATACCGGAGGACGTGACGAGCAAAAGTTCCAGACGATCCGGCAGGATGATGGGATAGAGAATACCCGTGCCCGGCAACGGTTCGCCCGTGCCGCTGCCCTGCACGGTCTCAATGGCACAGCGATCTCCTAGAAAATCCTGCAGTTCGGTCTGTCGGATCAGTTCGACGGTTTCTACAACATGGCGCAGCGAACTGGCGCGCTGCGGCTCAGGCAATTTGTCGGCACGCTGTAGCAGCAGGTCAACATAGCCAAGATACACGGGCTCCAGCGTCTCATTGAAAGAGGACAACCCCTCTTCGGTGTCAATCGGAATGTCTTGCCGCACGGCTTCAATGTGCTCGACCGCACGCTGGTAGGCTGCCAGTGCTGCCGCTGGTCGGCCCTGTGCCCGTTGCAATCGTCCTTGCCGCCATTCGAGTGAGATCAGCCGGTCGGCAAAAAGACTGGTTTGCAGTGAGTGGACCAGCCCGATGGCCTGTTGCGTCAGTTGCAGCGCCTCAGCCGGACGAGCCTGGCTTTCGTAGAGTTGTGCCAGCGCATCAAGCGCGTCCACCTGAATCAAGGTATTGTTGGCCTGTGCTGACTGCGCACGGGCGGCTTCAAGGTGGCGATGCGCGATTTCAAGCCCCGGCTTGCCAAGCTGCAGGGCCTGGTAGCCCAGATTGAGGTGATAGCGGGCCATGCTGCCTGACGGGTTGGCCCCGGTGAGTTGCAGCGAGAGCGTGCGCAGCCTTGACAGTCGCTCACCAGGCTCTGCCAGGCGGGTCAGATTCAGTTCGGCACTCAGCCGGGTGTCGGTATCCTGGCCAGCCGAGGCGAGGGCTTGCGCGTAGTAACGGCGCGCTTCGTCAAGCTGCTTTCTGGCGGCCGCCAGCGTACCCAGTTGCAATGCGTAATGGGCATGGATGATGCCGTCAGGGAAGGCTTCGTAAGCTTGCTGGAGCGGCGCTTGGGCAGCGTCATAGCGATGCATCTGCAGCAAGGTGATGCCCAGTTCGCCCGCCGCAGTGGCCCGAACCGCTGGATCATCTGCCTCCTGACGCACAGTGCTCAGAAGTTCGCCAGCCAGCTGGACATTGCCTTGATGGCGGTAGGCAATTGCCTGGGCAATGGTAGCCTGCCAGCCGGTTGCAGCGGATGCCGAATAGGCGGGTAGGTTCAACAATGAAATCAGGAAAAGGTAGCCAAGGAGTCGCATTGCAAAGGATCGCATGACATGGCCTTTCGTCGGATCGGATGTGCGCAATTATCGACAAAGCTAGTTGCCGGCAGGTTGCCTGGCGGCATCATTGGCGCGAGCAATGGCGGATAGATAGAGCGCTTTGAGTTTGGCGATTTCAGCGTCTTGCGGATACTGCACTTCCAGCTCTTTGAGCTTTTCGGTCACTTTGCCGTATTCACGCAGTTCAAAGTAGCTGGCCAACAAGTAGAGTTCCGGACTGTGGTCATTGGCGCTGGCTTGTTCGCGAAATTCAGCGTAGGCTTTATCGATGGCATCAATGGCTCCGTCGGTGTGAAGCGAGCGCAGGCGAACCATGGCTGTACGGCCGACATCTTCGGCGACGGGTGTCTTGGACAATTGCTTGACCAGGATGGCAGGCAATGTTTTAACCTCAGCTTTCAGGCCCCCATTGACTGGCGTACAGGCAACGCTGCCCACATCAAGCCGCCCAGCACCCCGCCAGGCTTCGTGCCGACCCGAGCCAAAAAAAACAATTTGCAGACGCGTGTCTTCTTTCAGCAGCAATTGATCGCCTGCGCGCAATTTGACAAACGTCCGCAGCGACGTGCCGATGGCGGTTCCGCCAGAAAAAATGACCGTGCCGTTGAGCGAGGTCACCATGGCGATCTCGGCAGCCCACAGGTTGAATGTCAACAAGACCAACGTAACAAACAGCCCCAACTTTTTAGCATTCATTGCTTCACCTCTGTTTTAACATCCAACAACTCAAACACACGCACCGGCTGCAAGCGGCCCTTGACCTGGACCACCTCGGTCTTGCCGCACACAAGAACCCCACCTGCGGCATTGACCGTGGCCTCGCTGGCCAAAATCCCGCACCCCAGCACTTTGGTCATCCCTTCGAGCCGCGAGGCCAGATTTACGGTGTCGCCAATCGCCGTAAATTCCATCCGGATCGACGAGCCCATGTTGCCAATCACCGCCTCACCACTGTGCAAGCCCACGCCCACCGCGAAATGCGGTAAATGCCGCCCGGGGAAGCGCTTTTCCATCCAGCCACCAAATTCGCCGGCAACGGCTTGCAACGCAATGGCGGCTTTGGCAGCACGCAGGGCATGATCTTGCAGTGGCAGCGGTGAACCAAACTCCACCATGATGGCATCGCCAATGAACTTGTCAATACTGCCGCCCTGCGCCAGCACCACTGCACAGGCTCGCTCAAAGTAGGTGTTGAGCATTTCAACCACTTCTTTGGCGCTCAACTGTTCACTGATCGTGGTGAAATTGCGAATGTCGGAAAACAAGACCGTCAGCACTTGCGATTTGCCACCCAGTTCCAGTCGCTCATCCGACTGCAACAACTGCGTGACCACCTGATTGGACACATAGCGGCCAAACATCTGGCGCAAACGTGAACGCTCGCGCTCCTCCCCCGTCAGTCGCCAGGCGATCACGCTGGACAACACCATGGCGGCAGCAAACACAAAGCTTGAGATAGGCAGCAATGTGCCAAATTGAAACGCGACATAACCCACGCCTACCAACAACAGACTTGCCAGCAACCACAGCACCGTACCCAGCCAGGCAGCCGTGATCCGAAAGACCATTGCGGCAAGCACAGAACAAACCAGCAATGCTGCTAACCGGGTTGGCGCGCTCAATGCTTCAAGCCGATAACCGGAGAGCAGGGACTCAATCACGTTAGCGTGGATTTCCACACCGCTCATCAAACTGCCATGGCCGAAAAACAAGCGGCTGGCATAGGGTGTGTAATGATCATCACCCAGACCGGGGCCGACACCGATCAGCACCACTTTATCGTGCAACTGGTTCCATAAGGCATCGCTGTGCGCGTCGGCTTGCAGCACCTGTTGGAGCGATATCTGTGGCACTGCACCGGGCGGTCCAATATAAGGAATGGAAATCAGCGCCGGTCCGGGCGCAACCTGGACCCCACCAAGCAACCACGCAGAAGCCAGCGGATCAAGCCCTGAAGCCCGAATGGCCAGCAGCGATGGGAACCCGAGCACCGGCATACCCTCGACCACGGATGCATTCCGACGGGTTCCGTTGGGCGTGACCTGGTAGCTGCGAACCACCCCAAAACCATCGTCCACCACGTCAGCCAAACCGATGTGGCGCGAAATGTCAAAGTCAGGCAAGGCCAGCAAGTAGTCTGGGCTGGGCATCAGGTAATCGCTGGTAGATGCGCCCTTGCCAATCCGAGAAGAGACCAGGACAAGTTTGCCGGTGTTGATTTCTTCACGAAAAGGTTGGTCGTAATTGCGGGCAACGCCTTGCAGTTCGCCCCCGAGCTTGCCGAACCAACGCTCCGGGCTGATGCTGAGCAACATGTCAAGCCCGACCACCCGTGCGCCAGCGTTGCGCAGCCTGCCTGCGGCAGCGGCCAGCCGGTCCGTCAAAAACACCAGTGGTACGTCGGGATAAGCCGCCAGCGTCGCCTCGTCAACGGCAACAATGACCACATGCCGCGCCTGCGTGCGCTGCCCCTGCCACTGAAACCAGTGGTCTTGCAGACGTTGGTCAATCGCGTCGAACGCACCAACCCGATGGACTGTTTCAGCCAAACAAACAGCCAGCAGCGTCAACATGATCAACCAATAGGTACGTCTTGCGCTCAATAGTGTGGGCATGAGGTGTCAATTTCTCGATAGCCTGCCAAGCCTAGTGCTGATGGATAACCCCGCCTTGACAATAAACAACATTCACAGAGATTATGAGCAAACTGGATAGCTGATCAAGTTGCGGCGAAATGGAAACACAACTTTTATCAGTGTTTCCCACTTGTCATGCCAGTGCAACAAATTCGGGTCATAGAATATTGACAACCAACTCCCGCAGGCATCTCATGACTGATATCAAAGCGCCCACCCACCCGGTCGTCACACCTGCAACTCCTGCGCCGCGTCCTG
>JAIFMT010000243.1 GCA_020048295.1 Rhodoferax sp. | reverse complement strand
GCAACGCCACAAGTGTTTGCAAAGAAGCACCCAAGGTTTTTCGTCAGAGAAATTCACAAAGGTTCATCATGGAAATATCAAAAGCCGAAACCGTTTCGGTGGCAAATTCTTCTTCACATCCCTCATCTTCAGCCAAATTTGGTCCAGCATCGGTCGATCAGGAACTTAGAGGCGCTGAAATTCTCGTCAAGGCATTGCAGGCCGAAGGCGTCAAGTATGTTTGGGGCTACCCCGGTGGGGCCGTGTTGCACATTTACGACGCGGTGTTCAAGCAAGACACTTTCAAGCACATTCTGGTACGACATGAGCAAGCGGCAGTCCACGCCGCTGATGGGTATGCCCGTGCCACCGGTGATGTCGGAGTCGCGCTCGTCACCTCTGGGCCAGGCGCCACCAATGCCGTCACCGGCATTGCAACGGCGTATATGGACAGCATCCCGATGGTCATCATCAGCGGTCAGGTGCCCACGCATGCCATTGGCATGGACGCCTTCCAGGAGTGCGATACCGTGGGCATCACCCGCCCGGTGGTCAAGCACAATTTTCTGGTCAAGGACGCGCGTGACCTGGCCATGACCATGAAAAAGGCGTTTCACATTGCCCGCAGTGGCCGCCCTGGCCCGGTGGTGGTGGACATCCCGAAGGACGTATCGTTCAAAAAGGTGGCTTACCACGGCTACCCCGAGACGGTCGAAATGCGTTCCTACAACCCGGTGCGCAAGGGCCATGGCGGACAAATTCGCAAAGCGCTGCAATTGTTGCTGTCAGCCAAGCGCCCTTATGTTTACAGCGGTGGCGGCGTGCTGCTAAGCAACGCGTCCGCAGAACTGCGCGAATTTGTGAATATGCTGGGCTACCCATGCACCAATACCTTGATGGGGTTGGGGGCTTTTCCAGCCAGCGACCGCAAGTTTTTGGGCATGCTCGGCATGCATGGCACGGTAGAAGCCAACAACGCCATGCAAAACTGTGATGTGCTGGTGGCCATTGGGGCGCGCTTTGATGACCGGGTGATTGGCAACCCCAAGCACTTTGCGCAGAACGAACGCAAGATCATCCATATTGATATTGACCCGTCAAGCATCTCCAAGCGCGTCAAGGTCGATATTCCCATCGTTGGTGATGTCAAGGACGTGCTGACCGAGATGATTGCCATGCTCAAGGAAGGTAGCAGCAAACCGGATGCCAACGCCCTGGGGGCCTGGTGGGACACCATTGAAGGCTGGCGCAACACGCAGTGCCTCAAATACGACCCCGGTCAGAATGGCATCATCAAGCCACAATATGTGGTCGAGACGCTCTGGAACATGACCAGGGATGCCGATGCCTACATCACCTCTGACGTGGGTCAGCATCAGATGTGGGCGGCGCAGTACTACCGCTTTGACGAGCCCCGGCGCTGGATCAATTCGGGTGGTCTGGGCACCATGGGCGTCGGTATTCCATACGCCATGGGGATCAAAATGGCCAAGCCTGACAGCGAAGTGTTTTGCATCACCGGTGAAGGCTCGGTGCAAATGTGCATTCAGGAGTTGTCAACCTGCCTGCAGTACAAGACACCCATCAAGATTTGTTCGCTGAACAACCGATATCTTGGCATGGTGCGGCAATGGCAGGAAATTGAATACGAAGGTCGTTACAGCCACAGTTACATGGATGCGCTGCCAGACTTTGTCAAATTGGCTGAGGCCTACGGCCATGTCGGCATGCTGATTGAGCGCGCCCAAGACGTTGAGCCGGCGCTGCGCGAGGCACGCAAGCTCAAGGACCGTACCGTGTTTATGGATTTCCGCACCGACCCCACCGAGAACGTGTTCCCGATGGTGCAGGCTGGCAAGGGCATCAGCGAAATGCTGCTCAGCAGCGAAGACCTTTAATCTCGACCTTTCAATTCAATTTTTACTGAACAAATCTATTGTTTGCCAAGCCTTGCGGTTACCGCCACAAGGGGAGGGCAGCGAAAAGAGGAGTTTTCAATCATGAAACATATTATTGCTGTTTTGCTGGAAAACGAAGCTGGCGCGTTGTCTCGCGTGGTGGGTCTGTTTTCGGCCCGTGGATACAACATCGAGTCACTCACAGTGGCACCGACCGAAGATGCCAGTTTGTCGCGCATGACGATTCAAACCACCGGCTCGGCCGAGGTGATCGAGCAAATTACCAAGCACCTCAACCGCTTAATCGAGGTCGTCAAAGTGGTCGATCTGACCGAAGGCGCGTACATCGAACGCGAGCTGATGATGGTCAAGGTGCGCGCTGTGGGCAAAGAGCGTGAGGAAATGAAGCGCATGGCCGACATTTTTCGCGGTCGTATCATTGATGTGACCGAGCGCAGCTACACCATTGAGCTTACAGGTGACCAGTCCAAGAACGATGCGTTTCTGGATGCCATCGAACGCGGCGCAATTCTGGAAACGGTTCGCACGGGTTCCAGCGGGATTGGCCGAGGAGAGCGGATTTTGCGCGTTTAGCGAATTGTGGACAGAGCTAAGTAGCTGTCACGCAAGGTTTTTATTTTTTACAACGGAGCGATAGATGAAAGTTTTTTACGACAAAGATTGTGATTTGAGCCTGATCAAGGGCAAAACCGTGGCCATCATTGGTTATGGCAGCCAGGGACATGCGCACGCACAAAATTTGAATGACAGCGGTGTCAAGGTGGTTGTGGGTTTACGCAAGGGCGGCGCGTCGTGGGACAAGGTTGGCAAGGCCGGTCTGAATGTCATGGAAGTCAACGATGCCGTCAAGTTGGCAGACGTGGTCATGATCTTGTTGCCCGATGAGCAAATTGCCGAGGTTTATGCCAACAACGTCGCCCCCCACATGAAGCAGGGTGCCTCACTGGTATTTGCCCATGGCTTTAACGTGCATTACAACCAAGTGGTGCCGCGCGCCGATCTGGATGTATGGATGGTGGCCCCCAAGGCTCCGGGGCATACTGTGCGCAACACCTATACCCAGGGTGGCGGCGTGCCTCACCTGATCGCCATTCATCAGGACAAGAGCGGCAAGGCGCGTGACCTGGCCCTGTCCTACGCCATGGCCAATGGTGGCGGCAAGGCCGGCATCATTGAAACCAATTTCAAGGAAGAAACCGAAACTGACCTGTTTGGTGAACAGTCTGTGCTGTGCGGTGGCGCTGTCGAACTGGTCAAGATGGGTTTTGAGACGCTGGTTGAAGCCGGCTATGCGCCCGAGATGGCGTATTTTGAGTGCCTGCACGAGCTCAAATTGATCGTTGACCTGATTTATGAAGGCGGCATTGCCAACATGAATTACTCGATTTCGAACAACGCTGAATATGGTGAATATGTGACCGGCCCTGAAGTGATCAATGCGCAGAGCCGCGAAGCGATGCGCAATGCCCTCAAGCGCATCCAGAACGGTGACTACGCCAAGATGTTCATCCTGGAAGGCCGCACCGGTTACCCCAGCATGACTGCACGCCGTCGTATCACGGCCGAGCATCAGATTGAAGTGGTGGGTGCGCAACTTCGCGCCATGATGCCGTGGATCGCCAAAAACAAGCTGGTTGATCAAACACGTAACTGATCACGCCAGGCTACCCAGCAAAAAAAGGCCACTGTTGTGGCCTTTTGTTATTATGGGCGGTTGAAAAAAGGCTCCCAGATGGACGATACCAACCCGCCAGATTTTGATTCCCAGGAAGAGGACGTCGTTGTTGTCAGGCATCGGCGCAAGGGAATCTATGTTCTCCCCAATCTGCTCACGCTTGCCGCGTTATTTGGCGGCTTTTATGCCATTGTCATGGCGATCAACGGACGTTTTGATCTGTCTGCTGTGGGCATCTTTTGCGCCATGGTGTTTGACAGCCTCGACGGCCGGGTGGCGCGCATGACCAACACACAAAGTGCCTTCGGTGAGCAAATGGATTCGTTGTCCGATATGGTTTCGTTTGGTGCGGCACCGGCCTTGATTGCGTACGTCTGGGCACTCAAGGGGCTGGGACGATGGGGCTGGATTGCAGCCTTCGTCTATTGCGCTTGTGCCGCGTTGCGCTTGGCAAGGTTCAATGTGAACACTGCGGTGGTTGACAAGCGCTACTTTCAGGGTCTGCCGTCACCTGCAGCTGCAGCGTTGGTGGCTGGGTTTATCTGGGTTGCCACGGATCTGGGGTGGCCGGGCAGCAGCCTGGCATGGCCCATGTTTGGAGTGGCCTTGTATGCGGGACTGACCATGGTCACGAACGTGCCGTTTTACAGCTTCAAGGATGTCCACATGAAGCGCAGTGTGCCCTTTATCTTCATTGTTTTGATCGTCATTGGCATTGGTGTGATCAATATCGATCCACCCATCGTTCTTTTTGGTGTGTTTGTGATGTATGGTTTGAGTGGCTATGCCATTTATTTCAGTCGCAAAACCAGGGGAATTCCCACCAGTGTCATCAGCACTTCTAAAGATGAACCGGACGAGCGAGGACTTCACAAGTAGTGATCTTCGGCCGAAATGACATGTGGTACATTGTCAGCATGCAGATGCAATCTCTATCCCTAGGCCTAACACCAGCACCCGACGGGTGGCGTTGTTAGCGCTTGTTTGCACTAACCCCAAAAGCCCGTATGCCATTCGCAACGGGCTTTTTTGTTGGGGCAAACTTTTTTTCCATTGCGAATCAATTCAGACACCAGGAGTGAAGATATGACCGACAAGTTAGTGATTTTTGACACCACATTGCGCGATGGCGAGCAGTCACCGGGCGCATCCATGACGCGCGATGAAAAGCTGCGGATTGCGCGCCAGCTCGAGCGACTCAAGGTCGATGTCATTGAGGCCGGCTTTGCTGCCAGTTCCAACGGCGATTTCGAATGCATCAAGGCGATTGCCGAGGTCATCAAGGACTCAACCGTGTGTTCGCTGGCGCGCGCCAGTGACCGGGATATTTCGCGCGCTGCAGAAGCGCTTAAGCCGGCCAATTCAGGCCGCTTGCATCTTTTTTTGGCCACCAGTCCACTGCACATGGAAAAGAAACTGCGCATGACACCCGACCAGGTGTTTGAGCAGTCCAAACTGGCGGTGCGTTTTGCTCGCAATCTGATGGCTGATATTGAATTTAGCGCCGAGGATGCCTATCGCTCTGACCCAGACTTTTTGTGCCGGGTGTTTGAAGCCGTGATCAACGAAGGCGCGACCACCATCAACGTGCCAGATACCGTGGGCTATGCGATACCCGAGTTGTATGGCAATTTCATCAAGAACTTGCGCGAACGCATCCCCAACAGCGACAAAGCCATCTGGTCGGTGCATTGCCACAACGATCTGGGCATGGCCGTTGCCAACTCACTGGCAGGAGTGAAGATTGGTGGCGCCAGGCAAGTCGAGTGCACCATCAATGGATTGGGCGAGCGAGCCGGAAATTGCTCACTGGAAGAAGTTGTCATGGCCGTCAAGACGCGCAAAGACTACTTCGGTTTGGATATCGGCATTGACACCCGACATATCCTGGCGGCCAGTCGCCTGGTCAGCCAGACCACGGGTTTTGTGGTGCAGCCCAACAAGGCGGTGGTGGGTGCCAACGCGTTTGCCCATGCGTCAGGTATCCACCAGGATGGCGTGCTGAAGGCCCGCGACACCTACGAAATCATGCGCGCCGAAGACGTGGGCTGGAGCAACAACAAGATCGTCATGGGCAAGCTGAGTGGGCGAAATGCCTTCAAACTGCGTCTGCAAGAACTCGGCGTCACGATGGACAGCGAATCTGAAATCAACAACGCCTTCATCAAGTTCAAAGACCTGGCGGACCGCAAGAGCGAAATTTTTGACGAAGACATTCTGGCGCTGGTGAGTGAAGAAAACGTCGCCCAAAGTCATGACCGCTATGGCTTTGTCTCCTTGTCGCAGCACAGCGAGACCGGCGAAATGCCTGAGGCAACCGTGATCATGACCATGGATGGCAAGGAAGTCACAGGGCAGTCCCATGGCAATGGTCCCGTCGATGCCTCTTTGAAAGCCATCGAAATCAATGCCAAAAGCGGTGCCGAAATGGTGCTGTATTCGGTGAATGCCATCAGCGGTTCCACCGAAAGCCAGGGCGAGGTGACCGTGCGGCTGCAAAACAGTGGCCGGGTGGTCAATGGTGTCGGTGCCGACCCTGACATCGTGGTGGCATCCGCCAAAGCCTACCTAAGTGCGCTCAATAAGCTCAGCAGCCAGGCCGAGCGGGTAGCGGCGCAGGGTTGACTGTGTGACGATGCATTAACAAAGGTTCGCAAGTACTTGTTGCCATGACACTTTTTGCGGATAAACTCCTCGTCTTGGTAGTATCAGGACAGGAATAATCATGGTCATCAATCGCCTTAGCGCTTCAAGTGTGAAATCTTTGGGCTTGATCTGCTTTATTGGCCTGTTTGCCATGATGGCGCTTCTGACGCCCTCTGAAGTCGATGCATCAACCACCAAGGTGCAGGTCGCCAAATCAAAGAGGGCGGCGGTGGTCAAGGTGCAGCGGAACAGGGTTGCCAAGAGAGTTGTCAAGCGCCGCCCTGCTGCCCATGCGTCAGTCGAAGTGCCACCCAAGCCATCGTTTGCGCGATCTGCAGGCTTGGATACTGCGTTTGATGCGCTCAATCTGAAGTCCAGCGCGGCGTTGGTCGTGGATCAGGAGACCAGTGAGGTTTTGTTCAGCAAGAATGATAAGGCGATTTTGCCAATTGCCTCGCTCACCAAACTCATGACGGGCTTGATCATCAATGAGGCCAATTTGCCGTCAGACGAGATGATCACGGTCACGCAGGAAGATGTTGATACGGAAAAGGGCAGCAGTTCACGCTTGCGCGTGGGGAGTGTGCTGAGCCGTGGCGAACTGCTGCATTTGGCTTTGATGTCCAGTGAAAACCGTGCAGCGCACGCTTTGGGCAGAACCTATCCGGGTGGGATGGCTGTGTTCACGTCACTGATGAATGCGAAGGCGCGCGCGCTGGGGATGAACGATACGCACTATGTTGAACCGACGGGGTTATCGAGCAACAACCAATCCAGCGCGCGGGATTTGGCAAAACTGGTCAACGTGGCCCATGGTCATTCTCTGCTTAGAGAGTTGACGACCTCCCCCAGCTTTCTTGTGGACATTGGAACGCGTACGCTGCAGTACAACAATACCAATCGCCTGGTAAAAAATCCTTCCTGGGATATTGGTTTGCAAAAAACAGGTTATATCTCTGAGGCTGGTCAGTGTCTGGTCATGCAAGCCAAAGTCGCCGGGCGCAAACTCATCATGGTGTTTTTGGATTCTGCAGGCAAACTGAGCCGCATCGCGGATGCCGAGCGGGTGCGGCATTGGATTGAGACGGCTGATAGCAAGGGCTGATTCAGTTGGGTTTGTAACCCAAACCCCTGGAGATTTCGTCGGCGGTGGCTCTGAGCTTTGGCAGCCACCCGTCTTCCATTCGACCCGCTGGCGCAGAGATGGACAAGCCGGCCACCAATTTTCCCTGATCGTCATAGATGCCTGCAGCCATACACCTGACGCCCAACTCAAGCTCTTCGTTATCGGTAGCAAAAGCATCCCGCCGAACTTTGGTCAATTCGCGTTCCAGTGCGGGTAGTTGCGTCAAACTGTTTTTGGTGTGCCCGGCCAGGCCAGTTCGGCTAGCGTAAGCGCGAATTTTTTGCGCATCATCACCCGCCAGAAACAGCTTGCCGACCGACGTCAAATGAAGTGCCGCGTGTCCGCCAATTGCGCGAATCACCTGCATGCCCGAACGTTCACTGTAAGCCCGTTCGATATACACGATTTCATCGCCTTGTCGCATGCTCAGGTTCACCGGTTGCTGTGTCAGGCGATGCAATTCGCGCATGGGCTCCAATGCCGCGTCGCGGACGTTCAGCCTGTTCTTAACCAAATTGCCCAGTTCAAGCAGTCGCATGCCCAAGCGGTAGTTGCCGGGTTGCGGGCGATCCACAAATCGGCCACAGGCCAAATCGTTGAGGATTCGGTGCGTGGTCGAAGGATGCAAACCGGCCCTTTCGCTGATTTCCTTCAACGGCATGGCCACTTCGCGTGATGCCAATACATCCAGCAAGGTAAACATTCGTTCAATCACCTGCACGGTTGGCGTGGTTGCAATGCCTGATTCAACTTGTCGCATAGGTCATCCAAAAAAACTACGCTGATTTTATCTTGTGAAATCAGGGTCGAAACCATTGCCCATTGACAAACAGTTCATGTGGCTTGAAACGGCTTTTGTACGACATTTTTTGGGAGTGTTCTATCCAGTAACCGAGATACAGATGTTTCAAACCCAGTGACTGGGCAAGTTTGATTTGCCAGAGTACATTGAAAGTACCGTAGTTTTGCCCTATTTCAGGATCAAAAAATGTGTAAACGGCAGACAAACCATCGCTCAGGTGATCAATGATGGAGACCATCTTGAGTTCACCTGGGTCATTGGTATGTGACGGAAGGCGGAACTCAACCATCCACGACACCACGTTGGTCTTGATCAAAAAGTCGATGTACTGATTGATATCGTCGTGGTCCATGCCACCGCCAGGATGTCTGGCGTGCTGGTAGCGCGCGTAGAGTGTGTAATGTTCAGCAAAGAAATCGACGTCAATGATGCGTGTCTGCAGACCAGCGTGTTGCACCCAGGCCCGTCTTTGGCTGCGGTTGGCGTGAAAGCCATTCACGGGCACACGGATGGAGGTGCAAGCCTGGCAGTGGTCACAACGAGGTCGATAGATAAATGATCCACTGCGCCTGAAACCGTGCTCAACCAATTCGCTGTAAGCATCAGGGTCAATGCTGCCGCTGGTTGTTGCGACCTGCGATCTGGCCGTGCGACCGTCAAGGTAACTGCAAGGGTATGCCGCAGTCGGGTAAAACTGAAAGGGCGCAATAGCAGGTGGCGGATGCGAGGTCACGAAAGCTCAGCATGCAAGTTGGCGATTTGATTCCAGAAACGGGACGAAAAGTGCCACTCTGGCGCGGGTTGGGCAATGGAATTGTCAACATTTTGCAAAAAATCTTTTCGTCGTACTTCCTTGGCACCCAGAAGCGCCAGATGACGCGTGTTCTGCTGGCAATCGATTTGTCCGACATTGAACTGTCTGCACAAGCACACCAACGCCACCAGCGCAATTTTGGAAGCATCGGTTGTGCGATGAAACATCGATTCTCCAAACACGGCCTGACCCATTGCAATGAAATATAAACCGCCCACCAGTTCATTGCGAATCCAGATTTCAACGCTGTGCGCAAAGCCTGCCTGGTGAAATTGGGTGTAGGCCTCAATCATCTCTGGCACGATCCAGGTCCCGTCTTGTCCATGCCGACGCACACTGGCGCAGCTTTGAATGACTGCTTCAAATGCGGTATCAACACGAACCTCACAATCCGCCGAGCGGATGAATTTCTTCATCGTTTTCCGCAGCGAGGGGTGCAGGCGAAAATCAGTGGATGCCAGCACCATTCTTGGGTCAGGACTCCACCACAAGATCGGTTGGCCATCGCTGAACCACGGAAAAATCCCGTTCATGTACGCGCGTGTCAGGCTTGCGACTGACAGATCGCCACCAGCGCACAACAAACCAGGTGCCGCCGAAGCAGAACCCCAAGCTTGTTCAACGGGTGGAAACATCTGGCCCGGGGCCAGCCAGGGTAGAGGTGGATTTTTCACAACGCAAGCATACTTGTTCAAGCGGCTTGTGCCATCTGGGCACCATGGTGGGCGGAAAAAAAGCGGCTTGAATTGTCATCTTCATGTGGCTTGCACATGAACCCTTCACCACAGCAATTACAATATGCAGGTCGGGGCGTAGCGCAGCCTGGTAGCGCATCTGGTTTGGGACCAGAGGGTCGAAGGTTCGAATCCTTTCGCCCCGACCATTACATCGTACAAAGGCCTTCAAGGAGCACCACTTGAGGGCTTTTTTTTGAGCAAATCATTTATCTCGGCAATGTCGTAAGCTTGTTGGCTTGCTTTGGAGCGAACGCGAACGTTCGCAAAATGCAGAAGTGTTGACAAAGACGTCAGAGCAGGCGGTCATCGTGGTTAAGCGCAGCATCCAACCGCTGAATCAA
>JAIFMT010000006.1 GCA_020048295.1 Rhodoferax sp. | reverse complement strand
GCTTTGGCAAGGATTTTTTCGCGCTTCAGGCCACCGCCATCGTCCTGCACGGTGATGACAATGGCACCACTGTCATGAAAGGCGTTGAGCTTGAGGGTGCCTTGCGCTGGCTTGCCGTGGGCGGCGCGCACGGCGGCGTCTTCGATGCCGTGGTCTATGGAATTGCGCACCAGGTGCATCAGCGGGTCGCCAATTTTTTCGACGACAGTTTTGTCGAGTTCGGTTTCTTCGCCGTCAATCAGCAGGCACATGTCTTTGCCCAGGTCGCGCGACACGTCGTGCACCACGCGCTGAAAGCGGTTGAAGGTAGCGCCAATGCGCACCATGCGCAATTGCAGCGCGCTGTCGCGCACTTCTTCGACCAAGGTGGCGAGTTTGGAGGTGGCCTCGGTGAGTTCCACCACCCGCGAGCGGTGGGCGATCAGGTTGACACTGGCACCGGCAATGATCAGCTCACCGACCAGGTTGATGAGCTGGTCGAGCTTGTCGGCATCCACACGGATCGACTTGCTCTCGGCCGCACCCATCTCTTTGACTTGCTTTTGCTTGGTCAGGGCGGCTTCCACCACTTCGGGCTGCACCGAACCCTGCTCGACCAGAATGGTGCCAATGGGTTTGCCAGGTGCATCCACCTGCACATCCAGCGCCATGTCCAACTCTTGCGGGCTGAGCGTGCCGCAGCGCACCAGCATGTCGCCCAGGCGCGTGGCCTCGCCCTGCTGCAGGCTGATCAGGCTGATGTATTCCGAAATGCGGCTGTGCGGCGGCAAGATGACCAGACGGCAGTCGTCGCGCACAAACTCAAACACTTTTTCTATCGCTGCCTTGTCGGCTTTGGTCTGAAACGCCAGCTCAAAGCCCAGGTAGCACAGCTCGGGGTCCATGTGCTCGGCATCGGGCAACGCATCGGTCACGGTTTCGATGGCCATCACCTGGCCCATGGTGCCCAGGTAGCGAATGAAACTCAGCGGGTCCATGCCATTGCGTAGCACGTCCGGGCCAAAGCGCACCGAGATGTGCCAGTGATCGGCATTCACCGCGTCGGCGTGGATGCGCTGCACCTGTTCGGTGTCGGCGCTGGGTACCGAGGCTTTGACCTTGCCGGCTTCGGCAGTGCTGCCCGCGTCAAGAAACTCGCGCAATTGCGCCACCAGCGGCGCGCCCTGGGCTTGCAAATCGGCATTGCCCTGCATCTCGCCAGCGGCCACGCCGTCAATCAGCGCACCGATATGGTCGCTGCACGCCAGCAGCAGCACGACCAGGTCGTCGCCCAACGCCAGCTTGCCACCTCGCACCCGGTCGAGCACGCTTTCCACCACATGGGTAAAGGCCACCACGTGGTCCAGGCTGAACAAGCCGCTGGAGCCTTTGATGGTGTGCGCCGCGCGAAAGATGGCGTTGACCATCTCGGATTTGTCGTCGGCACCTTCCACGGCCAGCAGCGCCGTTTCCATGTCTTCCAGCAATTCACGGCATTCGGTGAGGAATGTTGACAGTGCGTCGTCGAGGTCCATGTCAGCTCCTTGAGGCACCGGTGGACTTGCGCGAGTCCATCACCAGGTGGTCACCAAAATAGGCTGCCACATTGAGCAGCTCAAACACTTCGAGCACGGCCGGGCTGTGGCCCACCAGCTTGAGGTCGCGTTGGGCGGCCAGCGCGGTCTTTTTAGCCAGCATCAGCAACTGCACGCCAGCGGTGTCAAGGTCGGTCACACCCGACAAATCCACCTCATCGACCGGCGGTGTGGCCAGCAACACGGGTTTGAGCTCCATCGCGCGAAAGATGGTCAGCTCGCCTTCAATGCGCAAAACGTTGGCGGCGCTCATGGCAGGCACAGCCGTTGCACGGCGTTCACAAGTTGTTCGGGCTGAAACGGCTTGACCACCCAGGCGCGGGCACCAGCGGCCTGGCCTTCGCGCTTTTTCTCTTCGGCGGACTCGGTGGTCAGCATGATGACCGGGGTGAACTTGTAGGCCGGCATGGCCTTGACGGCTTTCAGGAAAGCAATGCCGTCCATCACCGGCATATTCACATCGCTGATGATCATGTGGACCTTCTGCCCTTTGAGTTTGCTCAAAGCGTCTTTGCCGTCAACGCCTTCGAGCACGTCGTAGCCTGCACCTTTAAGTGCAATGCTGACCACGCGTCGCATCGACGCCGAGTCGTCCACAATCATGATGAGTTTTGCCATGGCTCTACCTCTAGAAAAAACTGATATCGGTGGTGTTCTTTTGCTCGACTTTGCCGCCGGCATGGATGATGTGCTGGTCGGCCATCACATAGGTCTTCTTCAGCTCGCCAAGCACCATTTCGGCATCCAGCGGCTGCAGCACCTGCGTCTGCTCATAGTCGTCGTGTTGCTGTTGCAGCAGTGCGGGCAGCTGGTCCATGTTTTTCAGCACCTGCGTCATGATCTGGCTGACGCGGTCCTGAAACTGCAGTTGCACCAGCGCGTTGTTGACTTCGGACTGGATGCTCACACTTTCGTCTTGCAGCAAATTGCTGGAATTGCGAAACGCCTCGGTAATGCCCTTGAAGTCTGCCAGCACGCGGTCGATGGTGCCGTGCACCGATTCGAGCGAACTGTCTTCGGCCACCACTGCTTCGCGCACCACGGTGCAGGTATCGACAATGGCGGCGCTGATGACGCCCACTTTTTCGGCAATCTTGCGGCCAGTTTCGCCCGACTGGTTGGACAACATGCGAAATTCCTTGGCCACCACGGCAAACCCGCGACCCAGCTCACCGGCGCGGGCGGCTTCAATCGCCGCGTTGAGCGCCAACAGGTTGGTTTGCTGCGCAATGCGCGCCACGTCGGCGGCCATGTCGTGCAGTTCGGCCACAAAGCGATCCAGCCCCTGCACTTTGGCCAGCATGGCTTCCATGTTGCTCATGGAGGCTTGCTGGGTCGTCACCAAAGCGTTCAGGTCTTGCTCACTCTGGCTGAACACCGCCACCACACTGCCCTTGTTTTCAATGCTGTCGGTTTGCTGGCTGGCGGTGTGCAAGGCCACATCGAGCTTGTCAACAATGCCGCCAAAGCGCTCTGAGAGCTGGTTGACGGCGCTCTCCATCTGCTCAATGGAAGACTCGAAATGCCGCCGCCAAACCGGAATCACGGCGTTGGCAAAGCTGGTCTGGCGTTGCAAAAAGCCGCTCAGCACCGCACCCTGGCTGCGGTACAGGCCGGCCAGGTGCCAGCCTAGGCCAAACCCGGCCAGCAGCAGCAGCAGCGCCAGCCCTGCCGCCAGCAGTGTCAGGCCACCGGCCAGCAATACGGCCAGCGCCGCGCCTGCGCCAAGCGCTGCGCAATAGACAAGAGCCGTTGTTGATGGGTTGATTTTTCTCATGTTGCAAGACCTTGGTGCGAAACTTCATTCTCTGGAGATTCAGCCATCAAACCCGCAATGACCGGCAACAGTTCAATGACGAAATTGGCTTTGCCCACCAGCCCCACGGCCCCGAGTTCGCGTGCCGCAGCACGGTAAAACACGTTGTCGTGCAGGGATAAAAAAATCACTTTGGGCGCCTTGGGCCAGCTTTTCATGGTGCGCGCCACATCCAGGCCGGTCATGCCGGGCATCACAATGTCGAGCAACATCAGGTCGGGGTGCAGGCGCTGCGCCATTTCCAGCGCTTGTGTGCCGTTGTGGGCCGCACCCACCACCTGAACCTGCGCAAACATGGTCAGCACGCTTTTGACCGAGGTCAAAAAGGTCTGGTTGTCATCGGCCAGCAGTATTTTGAGTGACATGCAGCAACTTTACGCCGCATCGGCTGCTGGCGGTATCAGGCCAACACCTGAGTGGCGGCAGAAAAACACCTGAGTCACGGTACCCCGGCGCCGCGCCAATCCGCGTCGCGGGCTTAGACTTTGATTGCTGTGGGCAAGAACGTCACGCCAAAGGTACTGCCGCCAGTCGTGCTGACATGCAGCGTGCCACCAAGTTGGCGCACCAGATCGGACACCAGTTGCAGCCCCAGCGACTGTTTGCTGCGCAGTTCAAAGTCGGCTGGCAGCCCGACGCCGTCGTCAGAAACCGTCAACAGCCACTCGCCGGGTGCGGCAGCCGGCTGCAGCCGCAACTGCACTTCACCGGCGCGGCCATCTGCAAAGGCATGTTTGAGGCAGTTGGAAATCAGCTCGTTGACCAGCAGCCCGCACGGCGCGGCCTGGTCCATCACCACCTGCAGCGGGGCCAGCTCGAACGTCAGGCGCACTGCAAGGCCGTGACCGCTTTGGGCACGAAACGCCTGGGTGGCCAGCTGCTTCAAATAGGCCGCGAGTTCGACCGAGGCAAAGCTGTCGCTGCGGTACAGCGTCTCGTGCAGCAGCGCCATCGCCAGAATGCGACCCTGCATTTCCTGAAGCACGGCACGGGTGCCAACCTGCTGGCTGCGCCCGGCCTCCAGCCGCAGCAGGCTGGTGATGACTTGCAGGTTGTTTTTGACCCTGTGGTGGACTTCGTGCAGTAGCGCCACTTTTTCCTGCAGCGACGCTTGCAGTGCCAGATCGGCCTGTTTGCGCTGGGTAATGTCTTCCTTGACGGCCACGTAATGGGTGGTTTGACCATCCACGCCCTGCACCGGGGCAATCACCGCGCGCTCAATGAAGAGCTCGCCATTCTTCCTGCGGTTGTGCAGTTCCCCTTGCCAAACCTGGCCCTGACTGACGGTGTCCCACAGCTCAACATACGTCTCGGGTGGTGTCAGGCCCGATTTCAGGATGCGCGGATTTTGACCCAGCGCTTCGTCCAGCGTGTAGCCGGTATTGCGGGTAAAGCGGGGGTTGGCGTACAGAATGCTGCCGTCCAGGTTGGTGATCACAATCGCCACGGGGGCCTGCTCTACCGAGCGCGACAACTGGCGCAGCCGCTCGTCAACGGCCTTGCGCTCGGTGATGTCGGTGATGAAACCGTGCCACAGTGTGCTGCCGTCGTCCTGGCGCTCGGGCAAGGCGTTGCCAAACAGCCAGCGCACGGTGCCATCGTCGTACCTGACGCGGTACTCATGCTGCCAGGGGGTCAGTTGCTGGGCCGAGTCCTGGATCGAGGTGGCAACGGCGCCAAAGTCTGCCGGATGCAGCACCGCAAAAACACCGGCAGCGTCAACCTGCGCCTCCTGCGGGCTGATGCGGTAAATATCGCGGATTTTCCCGCTGGCAAAAGGAAAACACGAGCTGCCATCCGGGCGCAACAGATATTGATAAACCAGGCCCGGCACCCGCTCAGCCAGCTTTTGCAGCCGGGTCAGGGCTTCATCCCGCGCCAGCCCTGAATTGCGTTGCTCGCTGACGTCGAGAAAAATCCACAGCGACTCGCGCCGCTCCCCGGGCAACATGGCGCCGCTGAGTTCCACCCAGATGGCGGCTCCGCTGCGGTGGACAAACTGCCAGCGGGTGCGGTAAACCTTGCCCGCCGCCATCGCCGGATACGCCGCATCGGCGAGCCTCTGCCAGGCCTCGTCGCTGGTGTAGTAAAGCCGCGTCGATTGGCCGGCCAGTTCGTCCGGGGTGTAACCAAACATCGCGGCAAAGGCCGGGTTGGCCCATATCACTTGCCGGTCGGCCACTTTGACGATACCCACCATGTCGTTGTCGAGCATGGCTTTTTGTTCCATCAAGGCTTGCTCCAGCACCTCATGTGTCTGCTCCAGCGCCGCCAGCGAATCCGTCAGCGAGCGGGTTTTTTCGTGCACCCGCCGACGCAGCATCAGGTTCCACAGCACCAGCGCCAGCCCCAGCACGGCAACCAGCAGCGCGGCCTGCGCTGCATAACGCCAATAGCGCGAATGGTTGACCGCCTGCCCCAGCCACTTTTCCTCAATTTGCTTGAGCTGCTGTTCGCTGATGGCGGCAAAGCCTGCCGTCAGCGTGGCCAGCAAGGCGGTGTTGCCCTTGCCCACGGCGCGGTGAAATTCGCCCACCGAGATCGGCTGCGTGTAGCGGAACTCGTCGGCCATGCCGGTCTGATTGAGCAGGTAAGCGGCCGGTGGCTGGTCCATGCAAAACACCCGCAGTTCACCGGTTTCAGCGGCCGCCACCACCGCAGAATAGCTGCTGAAACGCTTGAACTCGGTCACCCCCTGTGACGTCAGCACATCGATGCAGGCATCGCCGTCTTTCACACCAATGGTGAATCCCCGCGCCGAGCGGGCATCCACGATACCGCCAATGCTGCGGTGAAAATACAGCGACACCTTGATGCTGGCATAGGGCGGCGTGAAGTCGTACAGGGGCAGGCGCGCCGGGGTCATGAACATGGTGTCGATCACGTCGGCCTGATCGGTCTTCATGACTTGCTGCGCGGCCTGCCAGTCCATCGCCTGCAAGTTGACCTGGATACCGGTGCGCTGCTGCCACAGGGCCCAGCTGTCTTTGAGTATGCCTTGCAGCTGGCCGTCGGCATCACGAAAAATGTACGGCGGGTAGTTGTCGTCGAGCACCACGGTGATGGCCTTGGGCGCGGCCGCTGGTGGTGTTTGTGCCGCTGCCGCCAACCAGGCAGCGCACAGCAGGGTTGGCAGCAAGATTTTCAGGATATTCATCTATTTGTAGCTGGTAGCGCTTGATGGATATGGGCTGGAGGCTAATTTTTCGTATAACTCACAAGCGCGAATGGTGCCAGGGGTTTGGTCGAGGCGGTGTCAGGTGAGCTGCGCCCAGGCTTTTTCCAGGCGTTTGATGCTGACTGGCTGTGGCGTGCGCAGTTCCTGAGCAAAAAAGCTCACGCGCAGTTCTTCAAGCAGCCAGCGGAATTCTTGCAAGCGATCGTCCATCACACCTCGGCGCTCGGCCACCAGCCGCCAGTAGCGCTGCTCCAGCGGACGCAGTTCGGTCAACCGAGCGGCGTCGCGCGCCGGGTCGGCACGGTATTTATCAAGTCGCGCGGTGATGGCTTTCTGGTAGCGGGCAAAGTGCTGTAGCGCGGGCCACGGGGTTTGCACCAGAAAACGCTTGGGCATCAGGCGCATCAGTTGCTGCGCGGCATCGGTGGCGGCCTCACCGGTGGCTTTGCTGTCCTTGATCTTGCGTGCGGCCAGCGCGTATTCGCTGAGGATGACGGCGCACAGGCGGGCTACTTCGGTGGCGATCAGCGTCAGCCGAGCGCGACCTTCGTCCAGGCGGCGCTTGAAATCGAACGCATCGGTCGGCAAGGGCTCAAGCAAAAAGGCGCGGTCCAGCGCCACTTGCAGAATCTGCTCGCGCAGTTCTTCGAGCGTGCCGCCCACCGCATTGCCGTCCAGCGCTTTACCCACCTGCATGTAAGTCACGGCCATTTTTTGCAGTTCGGGAAGACTCTTTTCAAGGGTTTTCAGCGCGTCGCGAATTTGCAGTGCAAACAGGCGACGCAGGCCGCCGCGGTGTTTGGCGGCGGCCACGTCGGGCTCGTCAAACACTTCGATGGTGACCGCATCGCCGGCGTCGAGCAAGGCCGGGTAACCAATCAGCGTTTGGCCGCCCTTCTGGATTTCAAGCAGTTCGGGCAACTCGCCAAACGTCCACGCGCTGTAGCGCTGCCCTGGGGTGGGCGGGCTGGCGTGGATGGCCCGGCTGGGTGAGCTGTCATCTGCTGCGCTATTAATAGCTGACTGCGCTTGTATTGATTGGACTACAGGCTGATTTGATGTATTTTTTTGGCGCTGCGTCAGGGGTTTGCCCCAGGCGGCTGCCAATGCACTAATTTCTATAGCTGCCTGCACTTCACCAGATTGGGCTAGAGGCTGATTTGATGTATTTCTCTGGCGCAACGCCGTCTGGGGGCCTGAAGCCGGTTTGATTGCCATGTTTTTTGTAGCTGCCAGCGCTTGTCCTGTAGGGGCCAGAGCACAATTTTCCATGTCAATATCGGGTTGGCCTGAAGCCGCTGCGCGGCCAGTCAGTTTCAGGCTGGCCAGCGCCTGAAAGGCACCGCGCGCACGCGCGCCCAGCTCGGCTTTGAGCGCACCCAGGTTGCGCCCCTGCCCGATCTGGCGGCCATGTTCATCGACCACCCGGAAGTTCATGAAAAAATGCGGCGCCAGCATATCGACCTTGATGTCGGCGCGCACCACATCGACCGTGGTGGCAGCGCGCACCAGTTTCAGCACCGCTTCGATCAGCGAAGCGTGGCCAAACAGCGCTGGCTCGTTCAACTGTTCGGCCATCTTGCGGGCCGACTCGGCCAGCGGCACCAGCCGCGAGCGCGGGCGCTGGTGCAGGGTTTTGAGCAGCGCCTGGATTTTGTCCTTCAACATGCCGGGCACCAGCCATTCGCAGCGTTCTTCATTGACCTGATTGAGCACAAAAATCGGCACGGTGACGGTCAATCCGTCCTTCGGGTCGCCCGGCTCGTGCAGATAAGCGGCAGCGCAGTCAACGCCACCGAGCCGCACGGTTTTGGGAAACGACTGGCTGGTGATGCCAGCGGCCTCGTGGCGCATCAGCTCCTCGCGGGTGAGCAGCAGCAGCTTTGGGTTAAGGCGCACTGCGTCGCGGTACCAGGCTTCAAAACTGAAGCCGCTGCACACGTCCGCTGGCAGCTGCTGGTCGTAGTAGGCGTAGATCAGCTCGTCATCGACCAGCACATCTTGCCGGCGCGCCTTGTGCTCCAGGTCTTCCACCTGCTTGACCAGCCGCTGGTTGGCGGCCAAAAACGGCAGTTTGGTGTCCCACTGGCCGGCCACCAGCGCCTCGCGGATGAAGATTTCGCGCGCGCCGGCCAGATCAACCCGGCTGTAGTTGACGCGCCGGCCGCTGTAAATGACGATGCCGTACAGCGTGGCACGTTCCAGCGCGTTGACTTCCGCCGCTTTTTTCTCCCAGTGCGGGTCGAGCAGTTGCTTTTTTAACAGATGTGCGCCGACCTGCTCGAGCCACTGCGGCTCAATTGCCGCAATGCCCCGGCCAAACAGGCGGGTGGTTTCCACCAGCTCGGCGGCCACAATCCAGCGGCCCGGTTTTTTCACCAGGTGCGCGCCGGGGTGCGGGTAAAACTTGATGCCACGCGCGCCCAGGTACTCGCCACTGGCCCCTTCGGCCTCCAGCTTGCAGCCAATGTTGCCCAGCAGCCCCGCCAGCATCGACAAATGCAACTGCTCGTAACTGGCAGGGGTGCTGTTGATGCGCCACTTGTGCTCGGCCACCACCGTGTGCAGCTGGCTGTAAATATCGCGCCACTCACGCACCCGGCGCAGGCTGACAAAATTCTGCCGCAGCAACTGCTCGTACTGTCGATTCGACAGCTTGTGTGAATTAATTGGGGTCAGAGTCAGATTATTTGGCAGCTTTTTCCCCGGCACGGCTAATTGGGGTCTGACCCCCATTATTTCCTTCGGTGAGTTTGGCGAATTAATCTGACTCTGACCCCCAATGTTTTGAACCGGGCCGCCGCGCGCGGTCTCCAGCCACTTCCAGAGTTTGAGGTAACCGCTGAATTCGCTCTTTTCGTCGTCAAACTTGGCGTGCGCCTGGTCGGCTTGTTGCTGCGCGTCCATCGGGCGGTCGCGCACGTCTTGCACACTCAGGGCGCTGGCAATCACCAGCACTTCGTCGAGCGCCTGGCGGCTGCGCGCCTCCAGAATCATGCGGCCGACGCGCGGGTCGAGTGGCAGTTTGGCCAGTTCCTGGCCGGTTGCCGTCAGCTCGTTGGCATCATCGACCGCGCCAAGTTCGCCCAGCAGCTGGTAACCGTCGGCAATGGCGCGGCCGCTGGGTTTCTCTAAAAACGGAAAGTCTTCCACCACGCCCAGGCGCAGCGACTTCATGCGCAAGATCACGCCGGCCAGCGAGGAGCGCAGAATTTCGGGGTCGGTGAACGGTGCCCGGCTGGCAAAGTCTTGCTCGTCGTACAGGCGGATGCAGATGCCGTTGGCGACACGGCCGCAGCGCCCTGCCCGCTGGTTGGCGGCGGCCTGGCTGATCGGCTCGACCAGCAGTTGCTCCACCTTGCTTCTGAAACTGTAGCGCTTCATGCGCGCTGTGCCGGCGTCGATGACGTATCTGATGCCCGGCACGGTGAGCGAGGTTTCGGCCACGTTGGTGGCCAGCACAATGCGCCGGCCGTGGTGACTGTCGAAAATCCGGTCTTGCTCGGCCTGGCTCAGGCGGGCAAACAGCGGCAGCACTTCGGCGCTGCGAAACAGTGGCTGGTGGCTCAGATGCCCGCGCAGGT